>DATGXU010000144.1:0-3240 GCA_035298685.1 Magnetospirillum sp.
AGGAAGACCGGAACCCGGTCCTGCGCCTGCTGCGCGTCGGCCAGCGCCAGATAACGGTCCAGCGGCCAACATTTGCTTCGCCCGCCGGCACCGGGCGCGAAGCCGACATAGGTCAGGCCCGGCGGCAGCAGTCCATCGGCCAACCGCTCCGCATCTGCATCGATGGTCAGTGGAGTGTTCGCCACGGCGGCGCGGCCGCTGGCGCATTCCACCAGCGCCATCAATTGCCCGACCATGGATTGCGGCCGTTGCCAGTCCTTGGGGGGGCGTGCGTCCGACAGCAGGAAGTTCGCCGCCGCCGAGATGAAGCGGCGGTGGCGGATACGACGGACGATCAGCGAGGTCAGCAGGCGGCGCTGGGTGTCGATGACCACATCGAACCGGCGGCCCGACAGCGGGCGGCGCCCGACCAGCTCGGCCACGCGGCTGCCCACGGCGGCATTGTCGATGACCTCGTCCGCCAGCCCGGCCACCAGCGGCGCCAGCGACCCGGCGTAGACGGTGTGTCCCTTGCCGGCCATCCAGGTGATTCGGGCGTCGGGAAACGCACTGCGCAAGGCGCGCAGGAACGGCAGCTTCATCAGCCCGTCGCCCACGGCGTCCAGGCCCACATAGACCAGGATGGAGGCGGAAGCCTCGCCCATGGCCTATTCGCCGCGCAGGCGGTTGACGAAGGCGGCCATGCCCACCTGACGGTCGCGCTTCAGTCGCTCGGCGTCCAGGATCGACTGGACGCGGGCGATGGAACGCTCGACCTCGGTGTTCAGCAGGATGTAGTCGTATTCGAACCAGTGGCTCATTTCGTCACCGGCCTTGGCCATGCGTTTCTTCACCACCTCCTCGGTGTCCTGGGCGCGGGTGCGCAGGCGGCGCTCCAGCTCCTCGACCGACGGCGGCAGGATGAACACCGTCACCAGATCGGCGCGGGCGTTCTGGCCCAGCTGCTGGGTGCCCTGCCAGTCGATGTCGAACAGCACGTCGCGCCCCGAGGCCAGCGCGTCCTCGACCGGACCCTTGGGGGTGCCATAGAAATTGTCGAACACGCGGGCGTGTTCAAGGAACTGCCCGTCCCGCACCATCTGCTGAAACTTCTCGACGGTGACGAAGTGGTAATCCTTGCCGTCCACCTCGCCCGGGCGGGGCGGGCGGGTGGTGCACGACACCGACATGGCGATGTGCGGGTCGCGTTCAAGCAGCGCGCGGGCGATGGTGCTCTTGCCGGCGCCCGACGGCGACGACAGCACCAGCATCAGGCCGCGGCGGGCGACGGTGGGAAGGTTGGCGGGCGGGGTAGTCATCAAATTCTTCCTGTCTATTCGATGTTCTGGACCTGCTCGCGGAACTGGTCGATCACCGCCTTGAGGTCCAGGCCGACGCGGGTCAGTTCCACATCGGCCGATTTGGAGCACAGGGTGTTGGCCTCGCGGTTGAACTCCTGCGACAGGAAGTCCAGCTTGCGGCCGACCGCGCCGCCGGCGGCGATCAGTTCGCGCGCGGCGGCCACATGGGCGCGCAGGCGGTCCAGTTCCTCGCGGATGTCGGCCTTGACGGCGATCAGCGCCACTTCCTGGGCGATGCGTTCCTCGGGCAGCGACGGCGCCGCTTCCAGCACGGCGGCGACCTGATGGCGCAAGCGCTCGCGCACCGCCTCGGGCCGTAGCGAGGCCGAGGCCCCGGCCCGTTCGGACAGGGCGGCGATTTCGTCCAGTTGCGATAGCAATACCGCCTGGATGCGGGCACCTTCGGACAGGCGCATGGCCGCCAATTGGTCCAGGGCGTCCTCCAGCGTGGCCTTCATGGCGGTTTCGCGCGACTGGCGCACCGCCTCGGCGTCCACGTCCTCGGCCTCCATGGGCTCCAGCACGCCCTTGATGGACAGGATGCCGTCCCAGCGGGCCGGCGCGATGTTCTGGTGCGAGGCGCCGATGCCATCGACCAGCGACAGGATCTGGTTCAGCAAATCGTGGTTGACCCGCACCATGGGCGCCTCGGCGATGCGGCTGACGTTCAGCGACACCTGCACGTTGCCGCGCTTGAGCTTGCGGTTGGCCGTCTCGCGCGCCGCCACTTCCAGCGCGTCGTGGCCCGAGGGCAGGCGGCAGCGGATTTCCAGCCCGCGCCCGTTCACGCTCTTGGCTTCCCACACCCAGTTCACCTGGGTGTCACGGCCCTCGGCACGGGCATAGCCGGTCATGCTGGCGACGGACAAGGCGGATCTCCCAGGGGCGTGTCATCGGTGCCAGGGTTATAGCCCCAAGCCAGTGGGGGCAACAATCCCCGTTCCTAAGTGGGGCGCGGACGATTATCCTTTGGGCTATGAGAGAACGACGCAGGCCGGCACGCGGCCGCCCCAACGTGATCGAGCTGACGGTGCGCGTTCCCGCCGACAAGGTGGACGCGGTACGCGGCTATGCCGCCCGGGTGGCGCACCAGCGCCCGCCCATCACCCGCGACGAGGTGATCGAGAAGCTGCGCGACCACCGCGACCTGTTCGACCGCTTCGGGGTCACCGCCGTGTCGCTGTTCGGCTCGGTGGTGCGGGACGAGGCCAAACCCATGTCGGACGTGGATCTGATGGTGGAATTCGCCCCCGGCCAGCCGGGCGGCCTGTTCCGCTATGTCGAACTCAAGCACGCCCTGGAAGGCGTGCTGGGGCGGCCGGTGGACCTGATCACCAAAGGCAACATCCGACCCCGGCTCAAGGACCGCATCCTCGCGGAATGCCTGCCGGTGATCGGCGAGGAGGCGTGCGAACCGTGACATCCAAGGATTGGCGCGTGCGGGTCGAGGACATGCTCGAGGCCATCGAGCGCATCACCACGTATGTGGACGGCATGACCCGCGCCGAGTTCGTGGCCGATTCCCGCACCCAGGACGCGGTGCTGCGCAATCTGGAAGTGCTGGGCGAGGCGTCCAAGCGGGTGCCGTTCCGCATCCAGCATCGCCATGCCGAGATCCCGTGGTCGCGCATCGGCGACATGCGCAACATCCTGGTGCACGAATACCACTCGGTGGACCCCGAGATCATTCTGGACGCCGCCCATCACGATCTGCCGCCGCTGCTGGCGCCGTTGCGGGCGGTGCTGGCCGATCCCGGCGACGCCGAGGCGCCCGCGCGGTCAAGCGAGGTCTGAATGCCGACCGCCATTCTCATCACCGGCGCATCCTCGGGCCTGGGCGAGGCGTTGGCGCTGCATTATGCCCGGCCACGGCGCAAACTGTTCCTCGGCGGGCGCGACG
>DATGXU010000145.1:0-3109 GCA_035298685.1 Magnetospirillum sp.
GCGCCAGGGCGTCGCGACTGTCCTGCAGTTCGGCGGTGCGCTCGGCAACCTTGTGTTCGAGCGAGGCGTTCAGCCCGGCCAGTTCCGCGTTCAATTGGGCGATGGTCGCGATGTCGCGCCACGAGCGAACCGCGCCGACCAGGGCGGTGAACAGCTTTTGCGCCGTCAGCTCGGCCTTGCTTTTGTAGTCGTTGATGTCGTGGGCCAGCATCACGTCGCGTTCCGGCGCCTCGCCCGGCTGGCCGGTGCGCAGGATGATGCGGATGACGCGGTTGCCCAAATCCTCGCGGATATGGCGCACCAGCTTCAGGCCGGCATCGGGGCTTTCCATCACCACGTCCAGCAGCACCACCGGGATATCGGCGTCGTCGGCCAGGATGCGGGCGGCTTCGGCGGCACTGGACGCGGACAGCATCTCGAAGCCGCGGCCGTCGAAAACGAAATCGCGCAGCAGGACGCGGCTCATGGCGTGGACCTGCTCGTCGTCGTCCACCACCAGCACCCGCCATGGCGGCAACGCCGGCTGGGCGGCGGCCGTCTCGGCCGGCCGCATTTTCAGTTTCAGCGAAAGTTTGCCGCCGCGTGCCATCAGCGCACGGTCACCGGCGCGGCAAAGGCATAGCCGGTGCCGTGCACCGCCTCGATGGGCAGCGGGCGGCCCAGCAGCTCCTCGCCCTTGGCGCGCAGGCGGCGGACCATGGAATCCACCGAGCGGTCGCCCACGTCCCATTCACGCTTTCCCAGCGCGCGGAAGATGTCGGCGCGCGACACCGGCTCACCCGGACGATCCACCAGCAGGTTGACGAAGACCCGCTCGTTGGCGGTCAATTTCAGCGCGGCCCCGCCGGGCGCGATCAAGGCCCACGCCACCTGGTCATAGACCCAACCGCTGGCGGCCGGCGCGGCGGCCTTGGCGGCGACGGGCTGGGCGGCGGGCTGAACCTTCAGGCGGCGGGCCAGGGTGCGCACCTGCGCTTCCAGCTCGCGCAATTCGATGGGCTTGACCAGATAGACGTCGGCGCCGATTTCCAGGCCGACCACGCGGTCCACGTTCACGCCGCGCGCGGTCAGCATGATGATGCCGATCTCGGAATGCTCGCGCAGGCGCTTGGCGATGGAAAAGCCGTCCTCGCCCGGCAGGTTGACGTCGAGAATCAGAATGTCGGCGGGTTGCCGCGCCAAGGCGACGTCAAGGGCGACGCCGTCGCCGCATCCAACCACCGCATGGCCGCAGGCGGACAGATACTCCACCAGATCGGCCCTTAACGAGGCTTCATCCTCGACCACTACGATATGCGCCATTCCACCGTCCCCAAACGGCCAACCTGTGCATAATGGAGCACTAGCCGGGGTGGCGCGTCAAATCGCAAACCATGGCGCGTTGTGACGCCATGTGTCGAGATGATCCGGCAGCCCCGGGACTGCAAGGCAACCCCAGGGTATGGACGAGGGGCGGAAAGGGGACCGCCCGGCCGGACTAGCTGCGCGGGGCGACGATCTTTTCGACCAGCTTGACCAGCATGCGGTCCATGCGGCCCGCCCACACTTCGTCGCTGTCGATCAGTTCGCGGCAGCGGCGGAACGCGCGCAGAACGGTGGTATGGCTGCGGCCACCGAACACCCGGCCCAGCTCGGGCAGCGAGCACGAGGTCAGCAGGCGGGCATAGTACATGGCGGCCATGCGCGGCTTCCAGATCCGGTGATCGCGCGAATGGACCATCATCTCGCGCTCGGTCAGGCCGAACTCGGCGGCGACGGTGGCGATGACCTCGGCCACGAACGGATCGCTGACCTTATAGCGCAGCGGCGCCGGAGAGCGGATCTCGGCAAGGGCGAGAGACATTTGAGAACCCCCTTTTTGAAAAAATACCACAGTGGGATTGTGCGCATGCGCACACCATCATCCACCCGCAAGTTGAAACGGCTTGTGTCGAGCTGTGACCGCCCGCCGCTTCCGGCCGCCCCCCCGACAGCCGCCCGCATTGTTAGCAAAATCGCCCCATGGTTGAAAGCCCCCGGATGCGCACATCTGAAGGAAGGATTCAGCGCAGCAAACCCTTGAGCCCCTCCATGGCGGCCACCAGGGCCTGCCGGACCCCCGGTTCCATGGCCGAATGGCCGGCATCGGGGATCATGGTCAGGCGCGCCGCCGGCCACGCCCGCGCCAGCTCCCACGCGGTGGTCGGCGGGCACACCATGTCGTAGCGCCCCTGGACGATGGCCGCCGGCAGATGGCGGATGCGATCCATGTCGCCCAGCAACTGATCGGGGGCCAGAAAGCCCTGGTGCACCATGTAGTGACATTCCAGCCGCGCCATGGCCAGACAAGCCGCAGCGTCGGCCTCGCCCACCTCGCCGCGCGGCAGCAGCCGGGCGCACGCTTCCTCGTAGCCGCACCACAGCCGCGCGGCGGCCAGATGCACGGCCGGGTCGGGATCGGTCAGGCGGCGGTACCAGGCGTCCAGCGGGGCGCCGGGATCGTCTTGCACATGGGCGGCGAAACGACGGTGCACCTCGGGGAAAAAGGTGCCCATGCCGGTCATGAACCACGCGACCTCTTGCGGGCGGAACAGGAACACCCCGCGCAGCACGAAGGCCAGCGCACGGCGGGGATGGGCCTGCCCATAGGCCAGCGCCAGCGTGCTGCCCCACGAGCCGCCGAACAGCACCCAGCGGTCGACGTTCAGCATCTCGCGCAAAGCTTCCATGTCGGCGATCAGGGCCGGCGTGGTGTTGGCCGTCACCGAGGCGAAGGGAACCGACCGGCCGCAGCCGCGCTGGTCGAACAGGATGATCCGCCAGAACCGGGGATCGAAGAAGCGGCGATAGGCGGGGGCGCACCCGGCCCCCGGTCCGCCGTGCACGAACAGCACCGGCACGCCGTTGGGATTGCCCGATTCCTCCCAATAAAGGCTGTGGCCGTCGCCAACCTCCAGCATGCCCGAGGCGTTGGCTTCGACGGGGGGAAAAAGATCCATGGGAAGGGCGGTCCTGGTCACGGGGACGGAACCGCCACAATACCATTGACGCCCGCCGCGGCGCACCCTACACCCCGGCCATGGATGTGAATCTTTTCGATTTCGACCTGCCGCGCGAGCTGATCGCCGAG
>DATGXU010000146.1:0-3511 GCA_035298685.1 Magnetospirillum sp.
CCCAGCTGGCGGGAAGACCCGCTGCCTCTTGCCCAGCAACAACCGCCGTGCCGCCGGCCTGGTCTGATTGCTCGGCAACGGGAGCGGTGTAGACTGGGCAGCGAACCGGAGGCTGGTTGACCACAATGGCCAAGAAGCAAATCGACATCGAAGACCTGCTGGTCTGGACCTACCAGAATCAGTGCGCTGACAAGCTGCGCCTGCAGAGCTTTTCCCAGGCCATCGCCATGGACAGCTGCCGGCGCCTTGAACTGGCAGCCGTCGACGGCGGCACCAACGTCGGGCATGACTGCCACCCTGACGCCGAGGCCGTTCATTTTGCGGTCCTGGGGCTGTCGAAGGTTCAGCAGGCGCTGATCATCGGCAACGCCAAGAACGGGACGCGCCCTGACTGCTTGCTTGGGGCGCGAATGGTGATGGCGGCTGTGGTCGGGTCGAACGGCAATCCCAGGCGTATCTATGGGTGGGACAAGAAAACCGCCGTCGGCCACATGGTCGCCCCTGCCATGGAATTGCCTGGTGGAAGCCTCTACTATGCGCCCCATGACCGCAACGGACTGAAGTGGTTCGATGAAGTGGTCTCGATGCACCGCACGCAATACCTTGCCTGGCGCGAGGCCATGGAAGCGCTGATTCTGAACCTCAACGGCGGTGCCTGGTTGTCGGACTACATCTCCACCGGCCCTGCGGCCCCCCGGTGCCCATGGGATGAATTGCACATTTCTGCAAAACCTAGTTGACGCGCGGCTTTCGGAAGTCTATTGACTATAAGCATGCAGCCTGAATTGTGCCCGCCCGGTAGCCCCGGCGCGGGCACTTCTCGTTTCGGCGGTCGGCTTGATCCCCCAGGGGGGTAAAATCGCTAAAGCCCCCCCGACTGTAGACCAAGCAGCTCAGTCACGCTCACGCGTGGACGAAATTTCAGAAAAACTTTTTTCGGCCAAGCACTTCGGCGCAATGCGTTGGGGCTGTTCAGCCGCGCCTAAACGGCAACTGCCCAACAACATGACAACTTGGAGAGCCGCGATGAACGCTCGCGACCTTGAGCGCGTGATTGCCAATTTCACGCGCTTCGACGCTTCCGACTTGGCGCTGCGCACCCGCGCATTGCGCGAAGCCGGTTTCATTCCCGGCCGGCAGGGCAAGGCCATCGATCTGGGCGCCGACCATGTGGCGGCCGTGCTGATCGGTGTGGCCGCTGCGCCCCGCCCGGCCAATGTCGCTGCGCAGTGCCTGCTGTTCAGCGTGCTCGTGGGCGGCACCGGGCGCACCTTCGCCGAAGACTTGGCGCAGGTGATCGCCGCGCCGGAGCGGGCCGGCCGAGTTGCCTGGGTGCGGGTCTGCCACACCGCTCCGCAGGCCGAGATCGCTTTCAGCCACCCGTCCCAAATCGGGCTCGAGGTGGTGACCTACCTCCCGCCCCAGCGGGACGACCGCGTCGCCGTGGGCTGTATCCGCAGCGACGCAACCATCGACGGTGCGTTCCTGCACCAGCTGTCCATCCAACTGAAGACCGGCGGCGCGTTCATCGCCGTTGAGGAGGCCGTGTGATGAAGACCTTCGATACCCCCTGGGGCCCGATGTCGGCCCTGAAGCTGGCCGCCATTGCTGTGCTGGCAGTGTTGGCCGCCTGGAGCCTGGCCGATTCGGCGGCCATGGCTCACCCCCTTCTGATTGGCAGCATCATGCCGGCCGCCATCGCCGAGCTGCAGCAGCGGCGTGCGCGACTGCTGGACAGCATGGACAAGCTTGCCAAGGGCGAACAGACCGACGAGACGCGGGCCGAATTCGATAAGCTTGAGGACGGTGTCACGGCCCTGGACGAGGACATCCGTCGGGCCCGTCGCAACGACGAACTGCAGCGGTCCCGCGCCGCCCAGCAGGGGGACGTCATCTTCGGTGGCGGGACGCGAGGCGCCGGCCCGGAACAGCCCCCTGCCACGCGCTCCGTATCGGTCATCGGCACCGATGGCGACGCCGTCCGGGCGCTGACCCGGTCCCAGTCCGTCCGCGACATGTTCACGCGCAGCGGGGCCGGCGGCGATGAGGACCTGAGTTCCGGCCGCTTCTTCCGGGGCATCGTCACCGGCGACTGGAAGGGCGCCGAACAGGAACAGCGCGCCATGGCTGTGGGCGCGCTGGCCACCGGTGGCTACGCGGTGCCGTGGACCATCGCGGCCGACCTGATCGATGTCGCCCGGAACCATGCGCGCGTGGTGCAGGCCGGCGCGCTTACCATCGGAATGGATGCCAACACCATGCGCATCGTGCGCATCCTTACCGAGCCCACCCCCGGCTGGAAGGTGGAGAACGAGGCGATGGTCGAAGGGGTCGTCACCTTCGAGCCGGTGGAGATGAAGGCCCGTACCTTGGCCGTCCTGATCAAGATGAGCCGAGAGTTGTTCAAGGATGCCAAGAACGTCCAATCGGCCGTCAACAACGCGCTGGGTGCCGGAATCGCGCTGGAACTGGATCGGGTCGCGCTGTTCGGTTCCGGCGTCGGAGAAGAGCCCAAGGGGCTGCTGAACACCACCGGTATCCAGACGGTGACGGTCGATGAGAACGGCCATGTCCTGACCAGCTATGACCAGTTCTCGATCGCGGTGCAGCAGGTGGCCGACGTGAACGGGGCGGCCAATGCCGTCATCTACTCGCCCCGCACTGCCGGCACGCTGGATCGCCTGAAAGACACTACCGGTCAGCCGCTGCAGGCCCCGGAGTCGTTCAAGGGCCTTCTCAAGTTGAGCACCAAACAGGTCCCCGACAACATGACCCACGGTACGGCCACGAACGCCAGCAGCGCCGTGGTGGGCGAATGGAATAACCTGCTGGTGGGCATCCGCGAGGACATGGAAATCGAAATGTCCCTAGGTGCGGGTGACTCCTTCCAGCGCAACCAGGTGTGGATGCGGGCCATTTTGCGCGCGGACATCGCTGTCGCGCGCCCGAACAAGTTCTGCGTCATCCCGGGCATCATCCCCGCGCCGTAATCGCGGGGCGGGCACTGTGCTTGCGAGGCGCCCGCCATAGCGCCGGATGCGATACCGGCGCCGGTCAAGTCGGCGAGTGACCGCAACAACCCCGACAACCTGCAGCAGCCTCTATCCTTGGCTGCGTGGCAGGGGCAAACGGCCCCCAGGCATCCCCCGCCTTGGGGGCCGTTTGCGTTCTGACCCAAGCAAGAGAGGGCGACCATGTTCGAACCAGTCACGATCAAGCTGGACTTCATCATCACCGGCGATGCCGGCGAGATACATTTCCTGAAGCTCAGGCAGCCCACAGCCGGCGATATGGCTGATTTGGGCTTCCCCTTATTGCGCAAGAACAGCGGCGTGTTCCCCCGCTGTGACGTCATTCTCGCCTATGTGGAGCGCTTGAGATACCGTGTTGTCGGTCAAGCTGTTTGGAACGGTCGGCCAGTTTTCATGACGCCGTATGCGATGACCAGCAGCTTGCGGGCGACGGCGACGAGAACCACCTTGGGTGACTTTCCGGCCTCCTTCAGGCGGTC
>DATGXU010000147.1:0-29999 GCA_035298685.1 Magnetospirillum sp.
GACGAACAGCACCGCCGTCAGCACCAGCGGCAGCAACTCCAGCCGCTGGGCCGGGCTGCTGTTGACGAAGCGGATGCACAGCCACGGCAAGACGGCCAGCGCGATGCCCAGATGCCCCAGGAACAACGCCAATCCCGCCGCATTGGTCGGGCGCAACGGGCGCAGTTCCTCGATTTCCTGGTGCCACGTGACCAAGACCGGGTCCAGCTTGCCCCACGGGCCGGCGGCGAAGTCGGGGAACAGGGCCAGCACCGGCACCGCCGCCACCACCGCCATGGCGGCCAGCAGGCCGAAGCGCATGGGGCGCGAGCCAAGCCGCCTCTCCACCGGCCAAGCCAACAACAGCGCCGCCAGCCCGCCCGCCAGGGCGACCGCGTGAACCAGCGAAAGCCGCGCCTGGGCCACCAATTGCGGGCCTTCGGGCCGTTCGTAAGCCAGCGCCAGAACCACCATCGTCAGCGCCGAGGCGGCGAACAGCCGTACCAGCCCCAGCCGGGGCCGGCCATCCAGCGCCCAGGCCAGTGCCAGCGGCAGGGCGACCACGGGAAGGAACACCAGCCCTTCCATGCTGCACCACAAGGCCAAGCCTTGCGCCACGCCGGCCATTACGGCGGCGCGCGCCCCGGCATGGCCGGCGACCATGGCCACCGCGCAGCCCAGCTCGACCAGGAAACAGGCGAGCAACAGGCTTTGGTGGTCGGGCCGGCCGAACTGGAAGGCGGCGCCCAACTGCCCCTGCACCACCAGCAGCACCGTCATCAGCGCCAGCATGGGCTGTCCCGGCAGGCGGCGGACACCCCAGAACAGCACCGGCAGCGACGCCGCCAGCAGCAGCGGCGACAGCATGCTGCCCCACCAGAACAGCGCGTCACGGATCGGCAGGCCAAAGGCCGCCAGCCCCTTGGCCCCCAGCACCAGCAACAGGTCGAACAGGCTGGTCCAATGCAGGACGCCGCCATAGGGTGCATCCATGCGCGGATCGACGGGCAACCGCCACAGCCCGCCCTCGATCATCTGCAGGGCGCGTTGCAGGTGCATGTAGCAATCGGGGTCGAACAACCGACCGTCGGCCAAGGCCGGCTGGCCGGTGGCGACGCGCAATGCCTGGGCCGCCACCACGATCAGCCCGCAGATCATCGCCCGGCGGACGGCGCCTTGGGGTGTGGCGGGGATGGCGGTGCCCGGCGCGGCGGTCATCGCATCATCAGCTTGATGATCAGCACTTCGATGCAATTGGCGCCGCCGGAGTCGGCGCGCACCGCGTCAAGCGCCACGGCCTTGACGGTGGCGGCGGGATTGCCGCGCGAGAAATCTTCCCACGCCATGGCGGACAGGGTGTGCGAAATCTGCAGGCCGACCTTCTTGTTGATGCTGGCCTGCAGCGGAAACACCGCCGTCAGCTCCATGTTGACCACATGGAAGTTGCCGTCGTTGTCCCAGAATTCCACGTTGACGCTGGGCAGCTTGACGAAGACTTCGCCGCCCCCGCCCTTGCCGCCCGAGGCCCGGGCGGTCAGCGGCGCCAGCGTCAGCAGACCGGCAAGCACGGCGCGGCGGGGCAATGGGGTCATGGCGTCAGGGCTCGTCCACGGCCAGGGTGATGTGGGCCTCGGCCAGTTCGGCGCCCATCAGGCGGATGTTTCCCAGCAGGGCGCCGACGATGACGCGCACGCCCTTGGGCGCCTGTTCCAATTGCTCGGTCAGGCGTTGCTTGCCGATCACCACGCAGGCGGTTTCGGCCTCGGCCACCGCCGAGGCCATGCGCGGCTGATCGTCGATCAGCGCCATCTCGCCGAAAATGCCGCCCTGGACCACCGTGCCCAGATCCACCCGCTGGCCCTTGACGGTCTTGTAGATGGCGACGCGGCCGTATTCGACCACATAGGCCTCGGTGCCGGGATCGCCCTCGTCGAAGATCTGGGTGCCCGGCTCGAACACGCGGCGACGTGGGTTGACGGGGGGAGTCATGCGGCCGCCTCCCGCCCTAGCTCTGCCGTCGCGCCGAGAAGTTCTTCGGCACCAGGATGGTGTTCTGGACCGGCGCGATGGTGTCGGGGCTGGGGTAGTCGATGGTGTAGTGCAGGCCCCGGCTTTCCCGCCGCTGCAGCGCCGAACGCACGATCAGCTCGGCCACCATGGACAGGTTGCGCAGCTCCAGCAGGTCGCTGGTGACGCGGAAGCTGCCGTAATATTCCTCGATCTCGGACAGCAGCAGCTTGACGCGGTGCTTGGCCCGCTCGAGCCGCTTGGTCGAACGCACGATGCCCACATAGTCCCACATGAAGCGGCGCAGTTCGTCCCAGTTGTGGGCGACCACCACCTCTTCGTCGGAATCGGTGACGCAGCTTTCGTCCCAGGCGGCGATCACCGGCGGCGGCGGAATGTTGCCCAGGCGCTCGGCGATGTCCTTGGCGGCGGCGGCGCCGAACACCAGGCATTCCAGCAGTGAATTGGACGCCAGCCGGTTGGCGCCGTGCAGGCCGGTACAGGCGACCTCGCCGATGGCGAACAGGTTGTCCACGTCGGTGTGGCCGGTGCGGTCGGTCAGCACGCCGCCACAGGTGTAATGGGCGGCGGGCACCACCGGAATGGGTTCCCTGGTCATGTCGATGCCGTATTTCAGGCACTCGGCATAAAGGGTCGGGAAGTGGGCGGTGATGAACTCGGCCGGCTTGTGGCTGATGTCCAGATAGACGCACTCGCAGCCCAGCCGCTTCATCACGTCGTCGATGGCGCGGGCGACGATGTCGCGCGGCGCCAGTTCGCCGCGGGGGTCGTAATCGTCCATGAAGCGGGTGCCGTCGGGCCGCAACAGGCGCCCGCCCTCGCCGCGCACCGCCTCGGAAATCAGGAACGACTTGGCCTTGGGGTGGTACAGGCAGGTGGGGTGGAACTGGCTGAATTCCATGTTGGCGACGCGGCAGCCGGCGCGCCACGCCATGGCGATGCCGTCGCCGGTGGAACCGTCGGGATTGGACGAATAGAGATAGACGCGGCTGGCGCCGCCGCTGGCCAGCACCACCACGCGCGACGCCATGGCCATCACCGAGCCGTTGGCGCGGTCCAGCGCATAGGCGCCGACGCAGCGGCCCAGGCGTCCGCTGCCCACCCGCTCGCGGATCAGATCGACGGCGTTGAAATTCTCGAAGATGTCGGCGCCCGACTGGCGCAGGCGCTCCATCAGGCCGGTCTGCACGGCGCGCCCGGTGGCGTCGGCGGAATGGATGACGCGGCGGTGCGAGTGGCCGCCCTCGCGAGTCAGGTGATAGGCGCCGTCGGCGCGGTCGAACGCCACGCCCTGGGCGATCAGCCATTCGATGGCCGGGCGGGCGTTTTCCACCACGAAGCGGACGGCCTCGGCATTGCACAGGCCGGCGCCGGCCACCAGCGTGTCGGCGATATGATTCTCGGTGGAATCGGCGGCGTCCAGCACGGCGGCGATGCCGCCCTGGGCGTACATGGTGCTGCCTTCCGACAGCGGCCCCTTGGCCAGCACGGCCACGCGGGCGCTGGGCTTGGCTTCGAGCACGCGCAACGCCACGGAAAGGCCCGCCGCCCCCGAGCCGACCACCAGCAGATCATACGCCATGGGATGCACTCCCCCCTGTTCAGCTCCAGTCCAGGCCGATATCCACCGCCGGCGCCGACTGGGTGATGCGGCCGACCGAAACGAAATCCACGCCGGTTTCGGCGATGGCGCGGATGGTCTCCAGATTGACGCCGCCCGACGCCTCGGTCTTGCAGCGTTTGTTCACCAGCGCCACCGCCTGGCGCAGCATGTCGGGACCCATGTTGTCCAGCAGCACGATGTCGGCGCCGGCCTCCACCGCTTCGGCCACCTGCTCGAGCGTGTCGCACTCGGCCTCGACGTTGGGCAGGCCGGCATCCTTGGCGGCGCGCACGGCGGCACCCACGCCGCCGCACACGGCGATGTGGTTGTCCTTGATCAGCACGCCGTCATAGAGGCCCATGCGGTGGTTCCTGGCGCCGCCGCACAGTGTGGCGTACTTGGAGAGCCGGCGCAGGCCGGGAATGGTCTTGCGGGTGTCCAGCAGGGTGCAGCCGGTGCCCTTGATGCGGTCGGCGTACTGCCGGGTCAGGGTGGCGACGCCGCTCAGCAGCTGCAGCAGGTTCAGCGCCGTGCGCTCGGCGGTCAGCAGGCCGCGGGCCGGGCCTTCCATCTCGGCCAGCACGGTGCCGGCGGTCACTTCCTCGCCGTCCGAGACGCGCGGGGTGAAGCGGGCCTCGGGGACCACCATGCGGAAGGCCTCGGCGGCCACCGGCAGGCCGGCGACCACCATGGCGTGGCGCGCCTGCATGACGCCCTTGAAGCGCAGATCGGCGGGGATCACGGTGTACGACGTGATGTCGCCGCGTTCCCAGCCCAGGCCGCCGGTGTCCTCGTCCAGCGAGGCCTGGATCACCCGGCGGGCATCGGACAGATCGAACTTGAACGGCATCTCACTTGCCTCCGCTGGGGGTGGCGCCCGGCGACATGGGCACCGATTTCGACATTTCCAGCATGCGCTCCAGCGGCTTCAGCGCCTGGATGCGCAGCTCCTCGGGCACGGTAAGCGCCGGGGCGGCGTTGACCATGGCCAGATAGATCTTTTCCAGCGTGTTCCGCGCCATGAACGGGCAGTCGGCGCACGAGGCGCAGGCGCCGTTGGCGAAGGGGGCGGGGATGAAGGTCTTGTCCGGCGCTGCCTTGGTCATCTGGTGGATGATGTGGGGCTCGGTGGCGATGATGAACTCGCGCGCGTCGGTCTTGACGACGTAATCCAGGATGCCCTTGGTCGAGCCCACGAAATCGGCATGGGTCAGCACCGCCTCGGGGCATTCGGGATGGGCGGCGACCAGGGCGCCCGGATGGCGCACCTTCAGCTTGACCAGTTCCTTTTCCGAGAACTGTTCGTGGATGATGCAGCTGCCCGGCCACAGGGTCATCTCGCGGCCGGTCTTGCGGGCGATGTAGCTGCCCAGGTGACGGTCGGGGGCGAACAGGATCGGCCTGTCCTTGGGCAGGGCATTGACGATCACTTCGGCGTTGCTCGAGGTGACGATCACGTCGGACAGCGCCTTGATGTCGGCGGAACAGTTGATGTAGGTCACCGCCAGATGGTCGGGATGCTTCTCGCGGAAGGCGCGGAACGGCTCGGGCCGGCAGGATTCCTCCAGCGAGCAGCCGGCCTCGGCGTCGGGGATCACCACGATCTTGTCGGGCGACAGGATCTTCGCCACCTCGCCCATGAACCGAACGCCGCAGAACACGATCATGTCGGCGTCGGTGGCGGCGGCCTTGCGCGACAGGTCCAGCGAGTCGCCGACGAAATCGGCCAGGTCCTGAATCTCGCCGTCCTGGTAGTAATGGGCCAGGATGATGGCGTTCTTCTCGCGCCGCAGCCGGTCGATCTCGGCCATCAGGTCCAATGTGGGGTCGATCTCGGCCTCGGTCATGGCGCCGGCGGGGGGCAGGACAACGGTGTCGGTCATGGCAATGGGACCTTTCGGCGGAGCGGGCTGCCGGCTCCTGGAATAACGGAATGTGAAGTAAGAGCCAATTTCGCCGCGGATATCAACCCATCACCGCAGCGGGCGGGTCATGCGGGCCTGGATTCCCCAGGTTTTCGGTACCCCCCTGCCAACGATATAGTTTGGTATGTCCATCGAAGGAATTCCCCTCTCTACCGCAATGCCGCATTATCCAGGCAGGCATGCTGGTAGGGAACGGCGAAATGGGTGTCTTGATGCAGCCGGATGATAAGTCGCCGCCCTTGATCGTGGTGATCGAGGACGAAGCCATAGTACTTGCCGGTTATCAGATGCTGTTCGAAAGCTGGGGCTACCGCGTGGTGGCCGCCCCGTCGACCGAAGAGGCACTGAAGCTGCTGAGCGACGGGCACCAAAGCCCCAACTTCATCCTGGCCGATTACCGCCTGAAAGAGGGCAACACCGGCACCGAGGCCATCCAGACCCTGCGGGGCACCTTCGGCGAGGACATTCCCGGCGTGCTGGTCACCGGCGACACCGCGGTGGACCGCCTGCGCCATGCCGCCGCCAGCGGGCTGCCGATCCTGCACAAGCCGGTCAACGGCCGCCAGTTGCTGGACATCCTGCAACGCTCGCTGGGCGCCGCCTGCTGATGCGGCCTTGACCGCGGCTGCGGCGTCAGCGCCGCCGCAGGTGGCGGGCCAGGAACTTGCGCGACTCGTCCAGCACTACCACCGAAGCGGCGACCGCCGCCGCCAGCAGCCATTCCGTGGCGGCCAGGGGGGTGGTGTGAAACAGCGCCTGCGCCGGTCCCCAATTGACCGCCACCGCCTGCAGGCCCAGCACCGCCGCCAACGCCAGCCATAGCTTGCCGTTGCGGAACATGCACCGGGTCAGCGCCGATTCGTTGGCGACGCGGGCGTTGAAGACGTTGAACACCTGGAACAGCACGAAGGTGGTGAAGGCCAGGGTTTGGGCGTGGGCGGTATCGTCGCCGCGCGACAGCGACCACCAGAACATCCCCAGCGTGCCGGTTGCCATGGTCAGCCCATAGGTCAGCAGGCGGATCAGGCGTGGCCGCGACAGGATGGCCTCGTCGCGGTCGCGCGGATGCTCGCGCATCAATCCGGCGCGCGGCGGATCAAAGGCCAGCGCCAGGGCCGGGGGGCCGTCCATGATGATGTTCACCCACAGGATCTGGATGGGATGAAACGGCATCGGCATGCCCATCAGTGGCGCCGCGAACACCGCCAGCAGCGCGCCCACGTTGGTGGACAGCTGGAAACGCACGAACTTGATGATGTTGTCATAGATGGTGCGGCCTTCCTGCACGGCGTGGACCACGGTCGAGAAATCGTCGTCGGTCAACACCATGGTGGCGGCCTCGCGGGTGACGTCGCTGCCGGTGCGGCCCATGGCGATGCCGATATGGGCCTGCTTCAGCGCGGCGGCGTCGTTGACGCCGTCGCCGGTCATGGCGACCACGTGGCCGCGCGCCCGCAGGGCGGCAACGATGCGCACCTTGTGCTCGGGGGCGACCCGGGCGAACACGGCGATGTCGTCGACGCGGGCGGCCAGGGCGGCGTCGTCCATGCGGTCGAGATCGGCGCCGGTCACCACCTCGCCGTCCAGGCCCAGGGCGCGGCCGATGGCCGCCGCCGTCACCCGGTGGTCGCCGGTGATCATCTTGACGGCGATGCCGGCGTGACGGCAGGCGAGGATGGCGTCCTGCGCCGAGGGTCGCGGCGGGTCCAGCAGGCCGATCAACGCGGTCAACACCAGCCCCCGCCGGGCGGCGGCCAGCGGATCGGCCAGGGCGGATTCGTCCACCTCGGCCTCGGCCAGCGCCAGTACCCGCAGCGCGCGGGCGCCCAGGCGCTCGACCTCGGCGCGCAGCATGTCGCGGTCGGCGGCGGTCAGCGGCAGATCGCCGTCGGGCATGCGCACGGCGCTAAGGTACTCGGCCATGACGTCGGGGGCGCCCTTGGCCGCCAGGATCAGCCGCCCGTCATGGCGATGCACGGTCAGCATCAGCTTGCGCGCCGAGTCGAAGGGCAGTTCCGCCTCGCGCGGCCAGTCGGTGTCGGCGCCCGCCTTTTCCGCCAGTACCCGCAGTGCCCCCTCGGTGGGGTCGCCCACCAGGGTGCGGCCATGGGCGCCGTCGCACAGGCGGGCGTCGTTGCACAATGCCCCGGCGCGCAGATACGTCGCCAGCTCCGGCAGCGGCCCATGGGGATCGTCGGGCCGCAGCCGGCCGGTGGCGGCATAGCCCTCGCCGTCGACCCGAAAGCGGCGTCCGCCCGCCCAGCCGGCGCGCGCGGTCATCTGGTTCAGGGTCAGCGTGCCGGTCTTGTCGGACGCGATCACCGTGGTCGAGCCCAGCGTCTCGACCGCCGCCAGGCGTTTGACGATGGCGCTTTTGCGGGCCATGCGGGCCATGCCGATGGCCAGGGTCACCGTCACCACCGCCGGCAGGCCCTCGGGAATGGCGGCCACCGCCAGGGCGACGGCGGTCATGATGCTGGCGGCCAAGGGCTCGCCGCGGGCCAGGCCCATGACAAGAATGATGGCGACCACCACGCCCGCCACCATGGCCAGCCGGCGCCCCAGCTGATCCAGGCGGTGCTGCAGCGGGGTGGCGCCGTCCTGCGCGGTCTCAAGCAGGCCGACGATGCGGCCCATTTCGGTGGCCGGTCCGGTGGCGGTGACCAGCATCTCGCCGCGTCCGCGCGTCACCACCGTGTTCATGAAGGCCTGGTTGGTGCGGTCGCCCAGGCTGGCTTCCACATCGGCCAGGGCGCCGCATTCCTTGGCGACGGCGGCGGATTCGCCGGTCAGGCTGGATTCGTCGATTTCCAGGCCGTGCGCCACCACCACGCGCCCGTCGGCGGGAACGCGGTCGCCGGCTTCCAGCAGCACCAGATCGCCCTGCACCAGGGTTTCGGCGCGCACTTCCAATTTCTCGCCGTCGCGCCGCACCCGCGACTGCTGCGCCAGCATGGATTTCAGCGTGTCGAGGATCTTTTCCGCCCGGTGTTCCTGGTAATAGCCCAGGCCGGCGTTGAACAGCACCACCACCAGGATCACCGCCATGTCGGTGGTGTCGCCGATCATGCCGGCCAGCACGCCGGCCGCCAGCAGAACCAGCGTCAGCAGGCTCTTGAACTGCTCCAGGAACAGCCGCCATGCGGGCTTGGCCGGCTTTTCCGGCAGGGCGTTGGGGCCGTGCCGGTCCAGCCGTCGCTGCGCCTCGATGGCCGACAGGCCGCGTTCGCGGTCGCTGTCCAGCCGATCGCAGGTCTCGCGGACGGTCAATATATGCCAGGACCGGTCTCGCATGATGGTCCCCACTTGGCTTGCTGAACCCAAGATAGGTCCAAGCGGGGGGCGGTCAACAGGGGTAATGTGCCAGCAGATGCAGGCTGAACAGCCGCTGCGGGTCCACCCACACCGCCTCGGGGACGAAGCCGCCCTGGCGGGCCAGCCAGCGGAACTGTTCGACGCTGTATTTGTAGCAATCCTCGACGTGGATGACGTCGCCGCGCCGGAAGGCGAAGCGGTGGCCGTCGATCTCGGCCATCTGGCGCCGCGCCGCCACCAGATGGATTTCCATGCGGCCCTCGCGGGCGTTCCACCAGGCGCGGTGGTCGAAGCCGGCGACGTCGAAATCGGCCCCCAGCTCGCGATTGGCCCGCGCCAGCAGATTGCGGATGAAGGCGGCGGTGACACCCTGAGGGTCGTCATAGGCGGCGTCCAGCAGGGGCTGGTCCTTGATCAGGTCCACCCCCACCAGCAACCGCCCGCCCTGGCCCAGCACGCGGCCGGCGCGGCGCAGGAAGGCGCGGGCCTCGTCGGGCCGCATATTGCCGATGGTCGAGCCGGGAAAGAAACCCAGCACCGGCGCGGCCCCGGCCGTGGCCTGGTCGGGCGGCAGCGTCAGCGGCTGGGTGAAATCGGCCACCAGCGGCACCACCGCCATGTCGGGATACAGGGCCGCCAGCCGCCGCGCGCCCAGCAGCAGCGGTTCGCGCGCGACGTCGATAGCCACATAGGCCGCCGGCCGGGTCAGCGCCGCCAGCAACAGCCTGGTCTTGCGCATGGAGCCGCAGCCGAATTCCACCACCCGCGCGCCGGGGCCGACGCGGTGGGCGATTTCGGGGCCGGCGCCGCGCAGCAGGGCGATCTCGGTGCGGGTGGGATAGTACTCCTCCAGCTCGGTGATGCGCTCGAACAGCGCCGAGCCCTCGGCGTCGTACAGGTATTTGCAGGGAATGGCGCGCGGCCGGCGGGACAATCCCTGCAGCATGGCCGTGCGGAAACCGTCGTCCGGTGCAGCTTCGCCCTTCATGCATCCTCCGCCAGACGCAGGCCGGTGAATTGCCAACGCGCGGCGGGCCACCAGAAATTGCGGCTGGTGGCCTGCAGATGACCGGCCGCCGTGGCGAAGCTGCCCCCCTTCAGGACCATGCGTCCCGACATGAACTTGCCGTTGTATTCGCCGAAGGCGCCGGGCGGCGGCGCATAGCCGGGATAGGGGCGGTGGGCGCTGGCGGTCCATTGCCAGACGTCGCCGAACATGCGCCCGGTTCCGGGCAGAGGCGCCAAGGCGCCGCCTTCCTGCAGGGTGCCGGCCACCGGCGCCCCGGCGGCGGCGACCTCCCATTCCGCCTCGGTGGGCAGGCGGGCGCCGGCCCAGCGGGCATAGGCGTCGGCCTCGAACCAGCTGACGTGGCAGACCGGCGCCGCCATATCCAGCGGCCGGCGGCCGAACAGCGTCATGGCGGTCCAATCGTCTTGGTCGCGGCGCCAGTAAAGCGGCGCCTGCCAGCCCTCGGCCTGCACCGCGTCCCAGCCGTCGGACTGCCACAGCAGCGGACGCGCATAGCCGCCGTCAGCCATGAACGCCAGCCATTCGCCGTTGGTGACCGGGCGGGTGGCCAGCCGGAACGGCGCCAGCCATTGGCGATGGCGCGGGCATTCGTTGTCGAAGGCGAAGCCCGCCCCGGCATGGCCGATCTCGACCATGCCGCCGTCGAAACGGCGCCAGTCCAGCGGCGTGGCGGCCTGTCCTCCGGCCGGCGGCGGGCGGCGGGTCCAGGCCGGTTCCAGCGGATTGCGGGCGAACAGCGCCAGCCCGTCGGTCAGCAGCAATTCCTGGTGCTGCTCTTCGTGGGCCAGCCCCAATTCCAGCAGATCGGCGGGCAGGTCAGCTTGGGTCAGGCGCTCGGCCATGGCGGCGTCCACCGCCCGGCGCCACGCCAGCACCTCGCCCAACGCCGGGCGGGTCAGCCAGCCGCGTTCACATTGGCGTGGACGCGGGCCGATGGTGTCGTAATAGGAATTGAACAGCGCCCGGAACGCCGGGTTGAAGGGCGGCCGCCCGGCCAGCAGGAAGGTTTCGAAGAACCACGTGGTGTGGGCCAGATGCCATTTCGCCGGGCTGGCCTCGGCAAAGGCCTGGCCGCCCATATCCTCGCCGCTCAGTCCCTCGACCAGCGCCAGGGTGCGGGCGCGCACCTCGCGGTATCGCCGGGTCGGTCGGTCGGGCCGGTCGTCGGTCATGGGCACTCCCCTGCGGGCTGTGCAACCTCAGGTCGGATGGGGACCCGCGCCGGTCAACATCGCCTATGGGGGTGCCTCGCCCGAGGGGCGGGCCTATCCCTGACGCTCGGTGGCGAACTGGTTGGGCGCGCGTGCCGCCATCAGATCGCGATAGGCGGCCAGATAGGCTTCGGCCATGGCGCGGGCCGGGTTGCGCATGGCCCGGCGGCGCGCCGCCAGCCCCATGGCCTCGCGCAGGCGGCGGTCGGCCAACAGCGTGCGCAGCCCCGCCGCCACCGCGTCGGCGTCGTTGGGGGGCACGAACAGGGCGGAACCGCTCCACATCTCGCGCAGCGCGGCGGTGTCGCCCAGCACCAGGGCGGCCCCGGCCAGGGCGGCCTCCATGGCGCAGATGCCCGGACCCTCGGCGGTCAGCGCCACATAGACCGAGGCGCGGTTGAACCACGGCACCAATTGGGCGGGATGGATGCGGCCCAGCCCCGACACCCCTTCCAGTCGCACGGCGTGGCCGTCGGCGTCGGTCTGCTCGCCGGCCACCACCACCGGCCAGGGCAGGCGCGGCGCCGCCACTTCCAGCGCCGAGCGCACGCCCGGGTCCTCGCGCACCGCGCCCACCGACAGGATCACCGGTTCCTTGGCGCCGGGGGTGAAGCGGGCGGGGTCGCGGCCGTCGCGGATCACCCGACCCGCCGCGATGCCGAAATGGCGGGTCAGCGCCGACATCATGGCCTCGGTGGGGGTCACCACCATGTCGGCGCCTTTCAGGCCGTATTGAAAGGCGGCGCGGCAGACGCGGCGCTGTTCGGCATCCAGCCGGCCATAGGACGCCCCCGAGCCGGGATGCCCCGCCACCAGCACCTTGCCGCACCACGGCAGGCCGGCATGCAGATAGCCGGTCAGATGCACCACGTCGGGGTTCAGCATCTCTTCCAGCGCCAGCAGCCAGTCGGCGACGCGGGCGCGCTGATGCAGATGGTCGGCCGGGCTGGCCACCGGGTGGGGGCACTGCACCAGCTCGACGCCGGGGATGCCGGCATAGTCGATGCGCTGGCCGGGCCGCAGCGGCGTCAGCGCCGCCAGGGTGACCTCGACGCCCAGGGCCGACAGTTCCCGCACCAGCGTGTCGGCATGGGACCAGACCGAACCGGGCGGCTCGACAGTTATCAGAACGTGGGGCTGCTGCTCGGGAGTGGGGCTGCGGACTGCCATGATCACTGTCCTCGGTCAGATTGCCTTTTCGATGGTCTCGGCGCTCCCCCACGCCCATGCCACCACAAGACGGGCGGTTTGCCCCGCTCTCAAAAGGGGAGCCCGCCGACTCAGAGGGGGTAGGGCGGCAGGCGCTATTCCGTTCGGCCTGGATTTCCCCCGACCATGGTTCAGCCCTTGTCGGGGGCGGCCAGCGGGTGGGTGGCCGGGCCGTTCAGCACACGGCCGAAGCGGTCGTAGCGCGAGCCGTGGCAGGGGCAGTCCCAGCTGCGCTCGGCGTCGTTCCAGGCGACGATGCATTTCAGGTGGCTGCATGCGGCCGAGCGCGCATGCACCTGCCCCGCTTCGTCGCGATAGACCGCCATCTTGGTCAGGCCGCTGCGGACGATGGCGCCGGTGCCGGGCGGGACGGCCGAGACGTCCTCGACGTCGCCGCCGGTCAGCCACTCGGCGTAGTGCTCCGCCACCTGCAGGCCGCTATCCGCATAGGACGACGCCGCCTTCAGGGTCACACGGCCGGGGTCGTACAGCCTTGCCCACGGATTGGCGCGGCCCAGCACCAGGTCGGAAATGATCAGGCCGGCGATGGCGCCGTGGGTGATGCCGTTGCCGGAATCGCCGGCGCAGATGAAGACGTTGTCGGAATCCGCCGGATTGCGGCCGATGAAGGCGATGCAGTCGGCCGGCTCCATGATCTGCCCGGACCAGCGCGCGCGCACCTCGCCCAATCCGGCGAAGCGTTCGCGCGTCCACCGCTCGAGCCGGTTCCAACGCTCGGGGCCGTGGGCGGGCTGGCCGACCCGATGGTCCTCGCCGCCGGCGATCAGCACGCGGCCGCCGTCGGCAAGCCGGCCGAAGCGGACGTAGTGATAGGGCTCTTGGGTGTCCCAATACAGCGCGTCGGCGTCGCCGCTGTCGCCCGCCACCGCCAGGGCGACGGCATAGGTGCGCATGGGCGCCAGCTTGCCGTGGATGGCCAGCTTGTCGTTGATGGGGCTGTTGGTCGCCACCACCACGGCGTCCGCCACCACGTGCCAGCCCTGGGCGGTGCTGACGCGGGCGGGATGGCCGCCCTCGATCGACACCACCGGCGCGTTGCCGAACACGCGGGCGCCGTGGCGGGCAGCGGCGACGGCCAGGCCGTGGATGAAGGCGCGGGGGTCCATGCAGGCCTGCCCGGCGAACCGGATGGCCGGTCCGGTCTGGAAGCCGGCCAGCGGCGCCCGGCTTTCCATCCAGGCATCCAAACCGGCGCGCTGGGCGGCGGCCAGCTCGGCCGCCAGGTCCATTCCGCCGCTGGGCGGGTTGAACAGCCAGCCGTCCAGGCGACGGAAGTCGCAGCCGATGTTCTCGTCGGCCACCTGACGGGCGATGGTGTCGACGGCCGCCGCATGGCTTGCCGCCACCATGCGCGCGCCATCGGTGCCGAACAGGCGTTCCAGCTCGACGAAGCCGTCGTCCACGGCGCTGGTCAGATGGGCGGTCGAACGGTTGGTCTCGCCGATGCCGGGGCCGGGGCCGGCCTCGACCACCGTCACCCGATGGCCGGCGCGGGCGATGTGGTAGGCGGTGGAGATGCCGGCCATGCCGGCGCCGACCACGCAGACATCGGTCCGCAAATCGCCGGTCAGCGGCGGAAAGTCGCCCTCGGCCGCAGGGCGGCCCAGCATCCAGACCGGCAGGCTCTCGTCGGCGCGATGGGCCATGGCGGACTCCTCTTCCTTGGCGTCACCATGTGGGAGAGCCCAAAGCCCGTGGGAAAGGCCCCTTCCCCTTTTGGGCCGGCGCCCCCTGCCGAACGAGAGAGGAAATGCGGCGGAACCCTGGCCGAACCCGGCGCGTTGCCAGCATCAGACATAGAGCGAAACGCCACCCAGGGAGCCCCCGCATGAACGTATTGGACGTTTTGCACGACGATCACGCCGTTGTTGAACGGCTGTTCTCGGACATCCTTCGCACATCGAGCGCCGACAAGACCCGGCGCGAGCAATTGTTCCATGAACTCAAGGACGCGCTGATCAAGCACACCCATGCCGAGGAAAAGGTCTTCTATCCCACCCTGCGCGACAAACAGCCGTCCCATGACCTGATCGAGCATGGACTGGACGAGCATCACCAGGTGGAAAGCCTGCTGAGCCGCATGGACACCATCCCCGCGGATTCCGACGATTGGGTGGACACGCTGGAAACCATCCACGCCAAGGTCAAGGACCACGTCGAGGAAGAGGAAACCGGGGTGTTTCCCAAAGCCCGCCAGTTGCTGGGAGAAGGCGAACTGAACCAGATGACCGGCCGCTTCCTGCGCACCAAGGAACGCGAAGGCCAATCGCTCTGATCCCCCGCCGCCTGGCGGGGTTACCCCGTCAGGCGGGCTTACTTTCCTCCAGGGGCATGCATACCTTGCCACTATCCAAGCGGGCAGCCGCCGATTCGTCCGAAGCGGGCAGTCGCCCGGGCGTCCGAAGCGGGCAGCCGCCCGGTCATCCCGGCGGTGCCGCCAGCCTTCTCGGGTAATTCCCTGTCAATACTGTTCAGGCCAGGTGATGCATATGCCGCAATTTGGAGAGATGGTCGCCGACCATATTCCCAATCTTCGCCGTTACGCCCGCGTTCTGGTCAGAGACGCGGTTCATGCTGAGGATCTGGTGCAGGACTGTCTGGAACGGGCGATCTCGCGCGAGCATCTGTGGCGCGAGGGCACCAACCTGCGGGCCTGGCTGTTCACCATCCTGCATAATCTTTACATCAACCAGTATCTGCGCCATGGCTCGGTCAACACCATGGTGCCCTTGCTTGACGAACACACCCACCTGTCCTGTCCGGCCCGGCAGGTGCACAGCGTCACCCTGAAGGACCTGGCCCGCGCCTTCGACCGGCTGCCCGAGCAGGAGCAGCAGGTGGTGCTGATGGTGGGCCTGGACGGCATGCAATACGAGGACGCCGCCGCCGCCCTGGGCGTTCCCATGGGCACGGTCAAGTCGCGGCTGTCACGGGCGCGCCGGCGGCTGCGCCGGCTGCTGGACGGAGATCAAAGCATGGACGAGGCGGTTGCCGAACGGAGCGGCGACGACGAATCGCCGCGCCCGCTCGCCAACACTGGGACGCCCCACCGCCTGACCGCCCATGGCCGCCGGGATGGCGGCGGCGCATGAGCGGAAGGCGCGGATGGGGATGCGCGGTGGGCGGTCAGCGCCCCAACTGGCTGGAATCCGGCGACGTCAGGCCCAGTTGCGAGGCGGCGACGACGGCGCGGGTGCGGTTGTTGACGTTCAGCGCCTTCAGGATGGCGGTGACGTGCAGCTTCACCGTGCCTTCGGCCAGTTGCAGGACACGGGCGATTTCCTTGTTGGACTTGCCCTGGCCCAGCAGGGCCAGGACCTCGCGCTGGCGCGGGGTCAGGAACGACACCGCGTTTTCGTTGGCCAGCGGGCCGATGCCGTCGCCCTGGCTGTTGCCCTGCTCCAGCAGGGCCGGCGGCAGATAGACGCCGCCCGACAGCACCAGCTTCAGCGCCGACAGCATGACGCGGCTGGACGAGGTCTTGGGGATGAACCCGGCCGCGCCCATGTTCACCGCCTGCAGCACGTGGCGGCGGTCGTCGGACGCCGACAGCACGATGATCGGCACGGATTCGGGCAGCAGGTCCTTCAGGCGCTGCAGGCCCTCGTTCCAGGTCATCCCCGGCATGGCCAGGTCCAGCAATACGATGTCGATGTCGGGCTCGCGCTCGACGGCGGCCACCGCCTGGGAAAAATCGCTGGCCTCGACGATGGTCAGCGACCCGCCAAGCTGGTCGAGAACATGGCGCAGACCGTCGCGGAACAATTCATGGTCGTCGGCAATCAGAATCTTCATCATCCCCACCGTCTTCTTTTTAGGTCCGGCATCCGCCGGTTCCCCGGCGACAACATGCGCTCCTTGATCGGGGCCGACCATTTGGGGAAATCCCCATTCGGCCATGCGCTCCGTGGCAGTTCCGGCTGCTATGGTCGCAGCAGACAGGGCGTGCCGTCACTACGAAAAAGGTTGGCGGCCATTTCGCGAATAGCCATTCGGGTTCCCTCTTCGCACTTGCAAAAATAGGCGATGGGCCATGGAATGCAATATGAAACTCGACGGTGACTAGTCCGCCATACTATGGGCATAACTGTACAATACAGAAGGCCAACGCGAATTGCCTGTGTATCAGACAATAGTCAGATATTTTAGACTGTTCGTGGGCGGCCGAGATAGCCGTTTACATCTTTGGCGCGAAATTTTCCGGCCGGGGCGGTCGCGCAGGCAGGGAAACGCACTATATTTCTCTTCCCAAAGGGCAGGCGCTTGGCCTAGACACTCCCGCCCCAGGGGGGCGTGACATCGATTTGAAGTGGAGAACGGCGCAATGGCGCGACGCGAGGTTGTTGCAGGACAGAGGTACCAGCCCACCGATTCCAGCTTGGTGTGGGAAGTGCGTGAACTGGTCAAGGATGCCGAGGGGATCGTGCATGCCCGCATGACCAAAGTGGGCGACCCCACCGCGCTGAAAATGATCTCGGCCTCGGCGCTGAAGGATGGCCGGCTCTACAAACTGGTGCCCGGCGTCGAGGAAGCCGTATAGGGCGCCGTGCCTTAGACATGAGGCACGGCGCTCTTGCGAGCATTGAGCGAGCGGCCAAGCGGGCGGAGGGCCGCGCCCGGCGAGGGCGAAATCATGAGGGCTAGAGTGTGATGCACCTTGGGGGCATCACACTCTAGCCCGCACGCGAACGGGGAAGGCGGCGTGAGCATTGTGGGGCGTCGCCGCCGCTGCCTTGGTGGCGCCACAAACGGACCTTACCCCACGGGGCCAAGAACGCCCACAGTGGAGGTATCATGGCCCGCCGCAGAAGCCGCCGCGGTCAGCAAAGCTGGCACATCTGGCTCAACCTGTTCAAATTCACCACCCTGGTCACGGCCCTTGGCGCCACCGGCTTCTACGGCTTTCAGGTCGGCCAGAAACTGGCCGCCGAGGACATCGCCGCCGCCCATGCGGAAATCCAGCGCCTGACCGTTTCGGAAGCGTCTCAGCAGGAGACCGCCACCCGTCTGCAGGGTGAACTGGACGAACAGAGAAAGCGCGCCGACGACCTGGCCGCCCGCTATGCCGAGGTGGCGCCGTCCGAGGACCTGAAAGAGCTGAACGCCGCCCTGCGCGCCAAGCTCGACGGTGGGCTGGATGCCAAGCGCCTGGCCTTCGTCATCGCCAATGCGGAAAAGCCCAAGCGGTGCGGCGGCGAGGCCTCGAAGCGGTTCATGGTCAAGACCGCCAAGTTCGACGGCGCCTCGACCTGGGTGCGGTTCGCCGACCTGATCACGGTCACCGCCGAGGGCGCCGGTAGCGGCGAAGGCGCCGAACAGGCGTTCGACCCCGACAAGCCGGTCACCGTGCATTTCACCGCCATCGGCGGCAAGGAAACCCAGGTCAGCGGCAAATTGCCCCTGCAGCACTCCATGGTGCTCAAGGGCGGCGAATATCGCTTCACCGTGTCGCCGGGCGCCAAGGGCTTCGTCGAAGTCACCGGCGACCGTTGCGAGTATCGCGGCTAAAAAGCGCCGCCGGGACGGCGGAGGGACCGTCCCGACGGTGCCGGCCGGGTGGGGGGACACCCGGACAAGGCACACCTTGCGAAGGGCGCTATTTCCGCAAGGTGGCCAGATAGGCGATCACGTCCTGGCGCTCATCGGCATCCGGAATGCCCTTGAACTTCATGTTGGTGCCGGGAATGGCCTGTTTGGGCGCCGTCAGGTAACGATCCAGCACCGCTTCGGTCCACACCCAGCCGGCGGCCCGATTGGCGTCGGTGTACTCGAAGCCCGGCAGCGTGCCCGCCTGGCGGCCGATCAGGCCGAACATGTTGGGCGCCTTGCGGCTGGCGCCGCCTTCCTCGGTGGTGTGGCATTCGTCGCAATAGCTGTCGAACAGCTTCTTGCCGTTGGCCGCCGAACCGCCCGCCATGGCGGGTGAGGCAGCGGCCACCGCCGCCGCCAGGGCGCCGGCGACGATCGTGAACGTCTTCATGCCGGCCCCTCCCTAGAACGCCCAGCGCAGCAGCAGCGCCGTGGTGTTGTTGTCGGAAGCCTTGCGGCCGTCGCCGTCCACGTTGGTGGACCGTCCGTCGATCTGCCAATAGCCGGTGTATTGCAGGGCCAGGGTGACGTTCACCCACGGCTGCATCCACGAATCCTTCTTGCCGAACGGCGTCCAGTCCACTTCGGCGATGTAGCCGCCGGCGTCGGGGCTGTTGGCGCTGTTGGCGGTGTACAGCGTGCCGTCGTGCGAGCCGTGGGTCTTGAACGCGCCCAGGCGCACGCCATAGGTCTGGTCGTAGACGTAGGTGGCGTTCAGATTATAGGTGTCCAGGGACTGGTGTTCGCGGCCGGCGCCGCCGGCCGCCAGGGTGGCGGACAGTTTCTGCCATTCGCGGATGGCGGTGGCGTTGACCGAGAACACATGGGTGCGGTCGCCCAGCCACTGATAGGTGGCGTCGAAGCCGAAATCGCGGAACCGGTCGGTGGTGCCGCTGCTGCTGTCGTTGTTGGGCAGCACGTTGGCCAGCATGCCGAAGGTGCCGACCGAGAAGTTCTGCTTCAGCATGTCGTGCTGCAGCGCCACCCGCCAATAGGGCGCGGTTCCGTCCAGCATGGGGCCTTCGTCGGCGTATTGGCCGCCCCAGCGCACCTGGTTGTTGGTCAGCGGGCGATAGGCGCCGGCTTCCACGTACACCGTGTCGGCGAACAGGCCGTAGGCGGTGGCGCCGATGACGCGGCCGCCCAGGCCGTCCTGGATCAGGGTGGCGAATTCGGACCCGGGCGCGCCGGCCGCGCTTTGGAACGGGAAGCCCCAGGTGGGCGTGGTGTTGTAGATGTCGGAAACGGTGGGGCTGTTGTTGACCGAAACGCCGACGGTGGCGTCGACGCCGCCGATGTTGGTGTCGCGGCCATAGCGGATGTCGGTGTTGTCCCACTGCCAGCGGTGGACGGTGCCGTCGTTGACCCAGGTCATCTGGGCCAGCGCGCCCAGGTGATCATAGACGCGACCGGCGTAAAACAGGCCCACCTCTTCCAAAGCGAGGTTGTTGTTGTTCTTGAAGCCGCTCGGCGCATTGGGGTCGGCGACGGTCTTGGCGCGGCTGTGCTCGAACGACGCGTCGGCCATGATCGACAGCGGAACCCAGTCGTTCTTGCCCTGGCTGTCGGAAAAGCCGCCCAGCTTGAACTGCCGGCCATAGGGGGTGAGCTGCGGCCCCATGGCGCCGACGTGGCAGGCCGAGCACGCCTGTCCGGTCTGATGGGAGAATGCCGGAACCGCCTGGGCGGGACCGGCCAGGAAAGCCGCCGCGCCAAGGATGGCGCCGACGGCAATGCCGAAGACCTTCAGTTTCATGGTTGTTGTTCCCCTGAAAGGATGGGACCGTGCGGCGCCGTCGTCCGTGCGGCCGGTAACATGCGGGCCAGGATGGGCTCGCGCCGCCAAAGGGCGTGATAGGCGGTGGCCGCCAGGTGCAGGGCGATGGCGGTGGCCAGAACGGCGCCGACGCCTTCGTGCAGTTCACCGGTCAGCTCGGCCAGCTGCGGCGATTTCGACAGCAGCGCCGGCAGGTGCAGCGGCCCGATGTCGAACGACTTGCCCTTGGCCGAGATGTAGGCCCAGCCCAGCAGCGGCTGGATCAGCATGAGGACATAAAGGCCGCCGTGCACCAGGCTGGCCGCCAGCGCCTGCAGCCGGGGCTGGCCGGGCAAGGGCGGTGCCGCGCCGTCCTTCGCCCGCAAGGCCAGCCGCCATAGGGCCAGCCCCAGCACCGCCAAGCCGGCGGCGCGATGCCAGGTGATCAGGTCGGTGCGCAGCGCGGTGTCTTCGACCACCTCGCGAATCCACACCAGGGCAAACGCCGCCGCCATGATCGCGGCGGTAAGCCAATGGGCCGCCCGGTGGGCGAAACTGTAGGTGAAGCCGTGGGTCATGGCGCAATCCCGTGCCGATTTCTCGTCACGGCATGCTGGCGATGCTTTCTGACATCAACCTGTCAACAAGGGGCGGAAACCTGCCCTCTCGACCAATGTCGGGCGCGTATGGCCATCAGCCATAGGGGGTGTCGACGGGGAGCCGAAAACACAATCGGGCCGCCGGGGTGTTCCCGACGGCCCGAACGTGCCGAGGTGCCCAAGGGGGGATTGGGGGGGAGGGCTCCCTCGTTTGTGCCGCCGGGGGGATGGCGGCAACGCTGATGCCCCGCACTATGACGCCAAACACTTGCGAGGGAAATCGTTCTTCCGCCGTAACACCGGTGGATGAGGGTGGGCAGCCCAAACGTCTTGGGTGTCGTTCGTCCGGGTAACGCCAGTTACGCGCTAACCCCGTGGCCCCGCTTCATGCATGGCGGCCCTGTGGAAAGGTCCCTTGTCGTGATCGCGGGCGCGTCGCGCCAAACCTGGCCGCGAAAAATATTCCCGCTTTTCGTATCGCGTGAAGACGACGCAAAGACTGTCCCAGTTCCGCGGCTTGGGGTGCCAGTGAATCCGCTACCTCTCCGGGTAGGACAAAACCTCGGGAAACTTGTTGTCCCAGGGTGCGGCACTTGCCATCTCTTGGGCAGGAAGCGCCGCGCGGGTGGGCGCCATGTCCTTGGCGGATATTGGTATTTCCACATCCAGGCGCTGGGTTTTGGCGTATTCGGGACTGGATTTGACCTCGCAGGTGTGCAATATGGTCAGCGTCAGAATTCGGCAGGCATTTCGCCCAACAGACGCCCCCAAGCCCTCTGGCATATCGACCGAAAGGGCCGGTGGCTGACGCCGTGTCGTTACCCAAGTGGAGGAAGATATGACTGTTCGTGTAGGCATCAACGGGTTCGGCCGCATCGGGCGCATGGTGTTCCGTGCCGCCACCAAGCACTATCCGGAACTCGAGATCGTCGCCATCAACGATCTGCTCGATCCCGAGTACCTGGCCTACATGCTGAAGTACGACTCGGTGCATGGTCGCTTCGACGGCGAGATTTCGGTCGACGGCAACACCCTGGTCGTCAATGGCAAGAAGATCCGCCTGACCCAGGTCAAGGACCCGGCCGAGCTGAAGTGGGGCGAGGTTGGCGCCGACGTGGTCATCGAGTCCACCGGCCTGTTCCTGACCAAGGAAGCGTGCGAGAAGCACATCGCCGCCGGCGCCAAGAAGGTGGTGCAGTCCGCCCCCTCCAAGGACGACACCCCGATGTTCGTCTATGGCGTCAACCACGACAGCTATGCCGGCCAGACCATCGTGTCGGCCGCGTCGTGCACCACCAACTGCCTGGCCCCGGTTGCCAAGGTGCTGAACGACAATTGGGGCGTGAAGCGCGGTCTGATGACCACCGTCCACGCCGCCACCGCCACCCAGAAGACCGTTGACGGCCCGTCCTCGAAGGATTGGCGCGGCGGCCGCGGCATCCTGGAAAACATCATTCCGTCGTCGACCGGTGCCGCCAAGGCCGTCGGCGTGGTGCTGCCCGCCCTCAACAAGAAGCTGACCGGCATGTCGTTCCGCGTCCCCACCTCGGACGTTTCGGTGGTCGACCTGACCGTCGAGCTGGAAAAGCCGGCCAAGTACGAAGAAATCGTCGCCGCCATGAAGGCCGCCTCGGAAGGCGCGCTCAAGGGCGTGCTGGGCTTCACCACCGACAAGGTGGTTTCCACCGATTTCGTCGGCTGCCCGCTGCCGTCCATCTTCGATGCCGATGCCGGCATCCAGCTGGACAGCACCTTCGTCAAGGTCGTGTCGTGGTACGACAACGAATACGGCTACACCTGCAACATGCTGCGCTTCGTGCAGTACGTCGCCACCCACTAAGGGCTCGGAGGGACTTCCATGTTCCGCACCATCGACGCCCTTGAGGTGAAGGGCAAGCGGGTGTTGGTCCGCGCCGATCTGAACGTCCCGGCAAAGGACGGCAAGGTCACGGACACCACCCGCATCGATCGCTCGGCGGCCACGCTCAAGGAGCTGGCCGCCAAGGGCGCCAAGGTCATCGTGCTCACCCATTTCGGCCGGCCCAAGGGCCGCGAGGACAAGTACTCGCAGAAGCTGCTGGTGGAGCCGTTGGCCAAGGCCGTCGGTCAGGCCGTCGCCTGGGCCGACGACTGCATCGGTCCCCAGGCGGAAAGTGTGATCGCCGGCCTGAAGGACGGCGACATCGCCCTGCTCGAGAACGTGCGTTTCCACCCCGAGGAAGAAAAGAACGAGCCCGGCTTCGCCAAGAAGCTGGCCGATCTGGGCGACCTCTACGTGAACGACGCCTTCTCGACCGCCCACCGCGCCCATGCCTCGACCGAAGGTCTGGCCCACATCCTGCCGGCTGCCGCCGGCCGGTTGATGCAAGCCGAACTGGAGGCCCTGGGCCGCGCGCTGGGCGCGCCGGAAAAGCCGGTGGCCGCCGTGGTCGGCGGCGCCAAGGTTTCCACCAAGCTGGACTTGCTGGGCAATCTGGTGGCCAAGGTGGATTACCTGATCATCGGCGGCGGCATGGCCAACACGTTCCTGTACGCGCAGGGCAAGTCGGTCGGCAAGTCGCTGTGTGAAAAGGAAATGGCCGACACCGCCCGCGAAATCATCGAAAAGGCGAAGGCGGCCAAGTGCCACATCGTCCTGCCGGTGGACGCGGTGGTGGCGGGCGAGTTCGCCGAGAACGCCCCCAACAAGGTGGTGTCGGTGGACGCCGTTCCCGAAGACCAGATGATCCTGGATGCCGGCCCCGCCAGCATCGAGGCCATCATCGACCGTCTGGGCGGCTGCAAGACCCTGGTGTGGAACGGTCCGCTGGGCGCCTTTGAAATCGCGCCCTTCGACAAGGCCACCAACGCCGTGGCCCAGGCCGCGGCCGAACGCACCAAGCAGGGCAAGCTGCTGACCGTGGCCGGCGGTGGCGACACCGTCGCCGCCCTGGCCAAGGCGGGCGTGGACGAGAAGTTCTCGTACGTCTCGACCGCCGGCGGCGCGTTCCTGGAATGGCTGGAAGGCAAGACCCTCCCGGGCGTCGCCGCCCTGGAAGTCAAGACCGGCAGCTGCGGCTGCGGTGGCGGCCACTGCCACTAAGCCAGGTGTTGGTTTGAAATGAAGAAGGCGGGGATCGCAAGGTCCTCGCCTTTTTTTTCGTTTGTTGCTGTTCTGCTTTAAGTCGAAATGAATTGATTTGTCGGGAAATCAGGCCCCTTACGCGGCCCTCTCACAGCTAAGTTAAAGCTATTTGGTTTGGGAGGTGAAGGTTAGGAGAGACCTCGTTACAATGGATGGTTGATCTTTGGATGATCGGGGAACGAGATGGGCGCTAATCCAGATGCTAATCTGCGGGAACTCGTGACGGCTGAGTCTCGCGCGGTAATCGAAGCAAACCTGGAAAGGGACGCCAAGGAAATAAACGTCCGCCTTGAGAAAGCCGAGAAGCTAGCCGGGCAGGCCGACGATCACAGATTGGCCGCTGCTATATTGCTTGCCGCAGCCAAGGAACGCTGCCAGGAAGCCAAGATTATTTTCCAGCAGTGGTGTGAAACAAACGTCAAGCAGTCCTACGAAACCGTTCGCAAGCTCATTCCCATCGGTGTCGCCGAAGGTAAGGAAAAAGGCGCTGGTAAACTGCTTCTTTCTGACATGCGCGCGGCTAATGCCTTACGCAACAAGGAACACCGCGCCCGTAAGAGGTCAAGCACGAGCTCCCCAACTCAAGAATCGATATCGATGCACCCACGGAACAGCGAGAGAAGTGATCCCTGGAAGGCTTGGCTACGCACCGCTGTTGGGAACGCTAAGAGGGATGGGCGAGAATGTACTGTAACGCTTTCTGATCTCCCCAAGAAAATTCCTGAAAAATGCCCGGTCCTTGGTATTTCCCTGCGCTTGGCTGGGCCTAAATACGATGATTTCGCGCCATCTTTTGACAGAATTGACAATTCTAAGGGATATGTTCCTGGCAACATATTGGTCGTTAGTCGCAGGGCAAATAGGCTGAAGGCGGACGCAACGCCAGAAGAATTGTATAAATTGGCAGAATTCTACTCGAAGACTTCATGTGAGTCGCTTGATGACTCAAACCAAGCGCGACAGGATGAGGGATGTCACAACCTTGACTGCGCTCCAAAGTCTATTCTGACGGAGTTTCCGGAGAGCACAAATGAACGAGGTGCCGTCACGTACGCAATCTTGCGTGCGTACAGCCCTGATCTAACTGTTTACGAAGTGGCAAAGCTTGCCGGAATGCACGACCGCATGGACGACGTTCGCCGCATCCTTGCCTACCACCAGAAAAAATGCATCTCCATGCGGGAGAGAATTGACCTCCTAGTTGAACGCCTAAATGGGGTCATTCGTTGAAGACGCCAATATAATAACGCTGTGATATGGTGGAAAATTGTCGCGTCCAACGAGTGACTGGATCGCCCTGGAGAATTCTGAGTTAATCGAGGGCAAGGGTGCCCTATATCACTGGGATGCGCGAAGGGACCATGTCCCTTCGCACCTTTTTCCCCTTAAATCACACGCTGAAATATTTCGCCTGCGGGTGCAGGCAGACGATGGCGCTGGTGCTTTGTTCCGGTTCCAGCTGGAATTCGTCGGACAGGGTGACGCCGATGCGGTCGGCGCCCAAGAGCGCCAGCAATTGCTTTTGGTCCTCGATGTTGGGGCAGGCGGGATAGCCGAAGCTGTAGCGCGAGCCGCGATAGTGCTGCTTCAGCATCTTGTCGGTTTCCACCGCGTCCTCGGCGGCGAAGCCCAGTTCGGCGCGGATACGCTTGTGGGTGTATTCGGCCATGGCCTCGGCCATTTCCACCGACAGGCCGTGCAGGTACAGGTAGTCCTGATACTTGTTGGCGTTGAACCATTCGGCGGCCACGTCGGTGGCGCGCTTGCCCATGGTCACCACCTGCAGGCCGATGACGTCGCGCACGCCCGAGTCCACCGGCCGGAAGAAGTCGGCGATGGAAAGGCCGCCCTCCTTGGCTTGGCGGGGGAAGGCGAAGCGGGCCACTTCGGTGGTGCCGTCCTCGGCGAACAGCACCACGGCGTCGCCATCGGCGGCAGCCTTCCAATAGCCGTAGACCGCCTGGGCCTTGAGGATGTTTTCCGCCTCGCACCGCTTCAGCATGTTCAGCGCCACCGGCTTCAGTTCCTTGGCGGCCCAGGCCTTGAACTCGTCGATGGTGCGGCCCTGCTTTTTGTAGCCCCAGTGGAACTGGTACAGCATGGTGTCGTTCAGGTACGGCGCCAGCGACGACAGCGGCACGTTCTCGATGACGCGGGCGCCCCAGAACGGCGGGGTCGGCACGGGGGCGTCCTTGTGCAGCTCGGCGCGGCGCAGGCTGATCTCGTCCCAATCCACCGGGCGCAGCGTGCTGGCATCGGCGGGCTGGCCGATGCGCTTGGAATTGCCAGAGCGGGGGGCGGCGGCACGGGCGGCGACATAGGTGTCGAAACTGCCGTCGGCCACCTTGGCCATCAGGTCCAGGCCGTCGAAGGCATCGCGGGCGTAGGCGACGCGGCCGCCGCCATAGGCGCGCAGGCAGTCCTCTTCCACGTATTTGCGGGTCAGGGCGGCGCCGCCCAGCAGCACCGGCACGTCCAGGCCGGCGGCGCGCAGTTCTTCAAGGTTCTCGCGCATGATCACGGTGGATTTGACCAGCAGGCCCGACATGCCGACCGCATCGGGCTTGTATTGCTGGATGGCCTTGATGATGTCGCTCACCGGCTGCTTGATGCCGATATTGTGCACCTTGTAGCCGTTGTTGGTGAGGATGATGTCCACCAGGTTCTTGCCGATGTCGTGCACGTCGCCCTTGACGGTGGCCAGCACGATGGTGGCCTTGGCCTGGCCTTCGGCCTTTTCCATGTGCGGTTCCAGCCACGCCACGGCGGTCTTCATGGTTTCGGCCGATTGCAGCACGAAGGGCAACTGCATCTTGCCGGCGCCGAACAGCTCGCCCACCACCTTCATGCCGTCCAGCAACAGCTTGTTGATGATGTCCAGCGGCTTCCAGCCGGCGGCCATGGCCTCGGCCAGATCGTCTTCCAGCCCGGTGCGGTCGCCGTCGACGATGCGCTGCTTCAGGCGGTCCTCGACGTTGGCGGGCAGTTCCTTCTTCATGTCGGCGGCCTTGCGGTCGCCGAACAGGGCGATGAAGGCCTGCAGCGGGTCATAGCCTTCGGTGCGACGGTCGAAGATCAGGTCTTCGGCCACCTTCACCTCGTCCGGCGCCAGGGTGTGCAGCGGCAGGATCTTGGACACGTGGACGATGGCGCCGGTCATGCCGCGCCGGACGGCGTGGTCGTTGAACACCGAGTTCAGCACCTGGCGGGCGGCGGGCTTAAGGCCGAACGAGATGTTCGACAGGCCCAGCACGATGCCGCATTCCGGCAGTTCACGGGCGATGCGCTCGATGGCGTCAAGGGTGGCGACGCCCAGCTTGCGGTCGTCCTCGTTGCCGGTGCAGATGGTGAAGGTCAGCGGGTCGAACAGCAAATCGCCCGCCGGCAAGCCGTGCTTGACCACGGCGAAGTCGTAAAGGCGCTTGGCGATCTGAAGCTTGGTCTCGGTGTCCTTGGCCATGCCCACTTCGTCGATGGTCAGCGCCACCACGGCGGCGCCGAACTTCTTCGCCAGCTTCAGACGCGCTTCCGCCTCGTGCTCGCCGTTCTCGAAGTTGATGGAATTGATGATGGCCTTGCCGCCGTACAGCTTCAGCGCCGCCTCGATCACCGGCAGTTCGGTGGAATCGATCACCAGCGGCGTGGTGACGGCGCCGCGCAGGCGGGTGACCACCTCGGTCATGTCGCGCACTTCGTCGCGGCCGACAAAGGCGGTGCAGACGTCCAGGGTGTGGCTGCCTTCCTTGATCTGCTCGCGGGCCATGGCGACGATGCCGTCCCAGTTCTCGGCGTCCTGCAAATCGCGGAATTTCTTGGAGCCGTTGGCGTTGCAGCGTTCGCCGATGGCCAGGAAGGCGTTTTCCTGACGCAGCGGCACCTGCGAATACAGCGACGCCACCGCCGGCACCCAGTGCACGCTGCGCTTGACCGGGGTGGGGCGCGCGCCGTTGCCGATGCGGGTCAGCATGGCGTTGGTGGCGGCGATGTGGGCCGGGGTGGTGCCGCAGCAGCCGCCGATCAGGTTGACGCCCATGCCGACGAAGCGTTCGTGCCAGGTGGCCAGCTCGTCGGGCAGCAGCGGATAACGGGTCTGGCCGTCCACCAGTTCCGGCAGGCCGGCATTGGGCTGGATCGAGATCAGGCCGTCCCAGTTCTCCACCAGCCATTTGACGTGCTCGAGCATTTCGCGCGGGCCGGCGGCGCAGTTCAGGCCCAGGCTGGGCACGCCCAGGGAATTGACCACGGTGGCGGCGGCGGCGATGTCGGCGCCCACCAGCATGGTGCCGGTGGTTTCCACCGTCACCTGCACCAGGATGGGAATCTCGGTGCCGGCATTGGCGCAGGCGATCTTGCAGCCGTTGACGGCGGCCTTGATCTGCAGCGGGTCCTGGCAGGTTTCCACCAGGAAGGCGGAAACGCCGCCGGCGATCTGGCCCGCGGCCTGGATCACATAGGCGGCTTCCAGCTCGTCATAGGCGATATGGCCCAGGCTGGGCAGCTTGGTGCCCGGCCCGATGGCGCCCAGCACGAAGCGGGTGCGGCCGTCGCCCTTGAACTGCTCGGCCGCCTCGAAGGCGACCTCGATGGCGCGCTTGTTCAGCTCGAACGCCTGATCGGCGATGCCGAATTCGGCCAGGGTCACCGGCGAGCCGCCGAAGGTGTCGGCCTCGACCATGTCGGCGCCGGCCTCGAAATAACGGGCATGGATGCCGCGGATCACGTCAGGGCGCGACTTGACCAGGATTTCGGTGCAGTTCTCCAGCCCCAGGAAATCCTTTTCCACCGACAGGTTCATGGCCTGCACCAGCGCGCCGGTGCCGCCGTCGCACAGAAGAACGCGGTCGCGGAGATGGTCGAGAATGTTGGTCATCGTCTTTGCCTTGGTGCCTTGGGGCTGGAGAAATTTCACCACGAAGACACGAAGGCACGAAGGATCACGAAGAAGAAAGATCGCGCGCGGTGCGCGCCTCGAAAACCTTCCCTTGTTCTTCGTGCCTTCGTGCCTTCGTGGTTAACGAATCAGGCGCTCTTGCCCGTCCGCACGCCCAGGATATGGGAAATGGCATAGGCCAGGTCGGCGCGGTTGAGCGTGTAGAAATGGAAATCGGTGACGCCGTCCTTGGCCAAAGCGCGGCACTGTTCGGCGGCCACGGTGGCGGCGACCAGACGGCGGGTTTCCGGGTCGTCGTCCAGCCCTTCGAACAGCGCGGCCATCCAGGCCGGCACGCTGGCGCCGCAGGCGGTGCTGAACTTCTGCACCTGGGCGAAATTGGTCACCGGCAGGATGCCGGGCACGATCGGCACGGTGATGCCGGCGGCGCGGGCGCGCTCGACGAAGCGGCGATAGACGTCGACGTCGAAGAAGTACTGGGTGATGGCGCGGGTGGCGCCCGCATCCACCTTGCGCTTCAGATTGTCCAGGTCGAACTGGGCGTCGGGCGCGTCGGGGTGCATTTCGGGATAGGCGGCCACCGAAATCTCGAAATCGCCGATCCGCTTGAGGCCGGCGACCAGATCGACCGCATAGGCATAGCCGCCGGGGGTGGGAACGTACTTGCCCGAGCCTTCGGGGGCGTCGCCGCGCAGGGCGACGATGTGGCGGATGCCTTCGTCCCAATAGCGGCGGGCGATGTCGTCCACCTCGCCCTGGGAATGGCCGACACAGGTCAGGTGGGCGGCCGGCTTCAGGCTGGTTTCACGGGCGATGCGCACCACGGTGTCGTGGGTGCGCTCGCGCGTGGTGCCGCCGGCGCCATAGGTCACCGAGACAAAGCTGGGAGCCAGCGGCTGCAGCCGCTTGATGCACTCCCACAGGGTTTCCTGCATCTTCTCGGTCTTGGGCGGGAAGAATTCGAACGACACGGTCACCGGACGGGCGGTGGCGGCGGCGATGGGAAGGTCGCGGCTCACGCTTGGGCTCCTGTTGTAATCGTCTTCTGGGCGGGCGTCTTCTGTGGGGGCGTCTTCTCTATGGGCTGGCCGGCGCGGGTGGCCGTCCACAGCACCACGGTCAATTGCTGGCCGGGCAGGCGGGTGATGGCGCCGGGCTCAAGGCCGGCGGCGCGCAGCCAGCCGGTCACCTCGTCGTCGCTGAAGCCCAGGCGGCGGTGGGCGTGCTCGTCGCGCAGAGCTTCCAACTGATGGGGGGCGAAGTCCACCGCCAGCAGCAAGCCGCCGGGCTGCAGCACGCGCGCGGCCTCGGCCACCACGGCGGCCGGGTCGGTGGCATAGTGCAATACCTGATGAATGGTGACCGCGTCGGCCGAGGCGGCGGGCAGCGGCAGCTGGGTGATGTCGCCTTGGCGCACCATGCAATGGCGCAGGCCGGCCCGTTCCAGATTGGCCCGCGCCACCGCCAGCATCTCGCGCGACAGATCGATGCCGACGCCGCGGGTGACATGGGGGGCCAGCACCTCCAGCACCCGGCCGGTGCCGGTGCCCATGTCCACCAGATCGTGGATGGCGCGGCCGGCCAGGGTGGCGATCAGGGCGCGCTCGACCTCGCGGTCGTCCACATGCAGGCTGCGGATTTCGTCCCAGCGTTCGGCGTTTTCGGTGAAATAGCTTTGCGCGCGGGTGGCGCGGGTGGCGCGCACCGCCTCCAGCCGCT
>DATGXU010000148.1:0-7484 GCA_035298685.1 Magnetospirillum sp.
GACCGCCTGAAGGAGGCCGGAAAGTCACCCAAGGTGGTTCTCGTCGCCGTCGCCCGCAAGCTGCTGGTCATCGCATACGGCGTCATGAAAACTGGCCGACCGTTCCAAACAGCTTGACCGACAACACGGTATCTCAAGCGCAACTTCACCACCGTGGCGCTGAAATACGCCATCGGCCTGAAGAGCGCCTATGCCATCCGCATTTATGAGCTGCTGAAGCAGTACCAGACCATCGGGATGCGCGTTGTCTCCATCGCGGACCTGCGCTGATTTTGCGGTATAGGGGAGGGGGATTACCGCTTCTACAAAGACTTGCGCGTGCGCGTGGTGGACATGGCGCGGCGCGAGATCAACGCCAAGACCGACATCGCCTTCGAGTATGAGGAGATCAAGGAGGGTCGCAAGGTGGCGGCGCTGCGCTTCCGCATCGTCAAGAACCCTCGTGCCGATAAGCCTGATCCGCTACGCGACGATCCCCGGCTTGCGCGTCTGGTTACGCGCCTAACCAGTCACGGTATGGCCGAGGATGCCGCTCGCGCCATCGTCCAGGCGCACGAGCCGGAATTGGTCGAATGGGCCACCTCCACCCTTGCCCGCAAGCTCAAGGCTAAGGAGAAAGTGGAAAACCCCGCCGGGTGGCTCAGGAAGGCCATCGAGGGGGATTGGCGCCCACAGCCCACCCTATTCGCACAGGAGCAGGCCCAGGCCCGCGAGAATGAGAGACAGGCTGAATTGGCGCGCTTGGATCAAGAGGTAAAGACAGCGGAGGGACGCAAGGCGGACACTGCCCGCGAAAAGGCCGCCATCATGGACTATATCGGCGGCCTGCCGACAGAAGAGCGGGAAGCCCTGGAACAGGGCTTCCGCAAACATCTCGCAACGGCTGTTCCACTCACTATTGCCAAAAAATTCAAATGAGGAGAGACGTGGATTAATGACCCTATAATTAGGTCAAATGCCACATCGTACCTCGGTGAAATCTATGCAGCATTGAGTCAATCTACCTAAAGTAGTCGTTGATTTTCTCTTCCAGCCATGTCATCGCCCCACGAAATGTCTGCATATCATGATCCTTAACATCTTTCTTGTGGGCGTCGCTACGCCCCACAGAATTAAGAAGAACCATCCTTGAGTTGAATTTCTCCACATCGTCAGAAAATATATTCCTAAATGTGGCGTCCCAATTCTTTCTCATCAATTCTCTGAGGTCGTCAAAATAGATCTCATGCTTATCTGGGTCAAATAGATCATGAACGGAGAGTGTTGCATATCTCCTACGCTTTTTTTCGTCATGCTTAGAAAGCATTTGTCGCTTTAGTTCGTCTTCTCCAATTGACGAGATTAGGCATTGACGAACCATCTTCCTAAGTTTCCCCTCGACGTTGTTTCTGCGAGATCCTATTTCAGAAAGTTTTTCATCGTTATTTAGGTTTAGCCGCTGATACTTTTCTTTTCCTTCCATATAAGTCTTTATGGCGTCGATCTTAAAATCGTATCCAGATCCCACTTTCTCAAGGACGCCATAGCCGAGGAGATGCAGGGTGTAAGCCGGGTCGCTCTCTGCGAGCTCATTAAAATCAGAAACGTCGCCGCGAGCCAAGTATGAGAGCATCGTGTACTCATCCTTATAATGCTCGGACAGAACTCCTATAACCATTTCGCAAAACTTCGCGCCAAACCCTGAATTAAATTCATACACGGCCTCTTGATACAGGAGCCTGTCTACGCGCCGGGATGCCCCCTTGGCTATTTTTCCTTTAATATATGAACATGCCTGTCGTATCAGAAATGGATGCCCGCCAAACTCACGTTTCAAATAGGCATATATCTCCTCATCGAAGTGCATTCCCATATATGAGGCAAGAGTTCCGACCATCTTTTTTGTCTGGTCTACGTCAAACCCGTCAATATAGACCGGGGTTATTTGTCCATACAGTGGGTTGTCACCGCCGTCCACAAAAGCTACCTCAAGGCAGCGAGGGTTTGTGCCGGCGATAATAAAAGTTAAGGGACCATCCTTGCTTTGAAACACAGCCCTAAGCATGTGCCAGAACTTTACAAAATCTCCGCCATTTTTCCAGGCGCTTGAAAAGGATACGCCGAAAGTTATTTGTTCAATTTCATCGAAGATTATAAGTATTTTCCCTGGCACCTTCCCCTTAAGCCTGGAGATATCTCTCTCAAATTCGATGGCTGCATGCTCCTCCGTGTAGCGTGATTCATTTATATTAATGCTCTTTGGGCATGATTTATTGATTTTATCGACAACGTAATAAAGTGCCATCCACCACCGGTTGAGGTGAAGGGCTTCGCAATCGATAATGACTGAGAAGCCGCCCCTCGCTTGCAACATGCGAGAAACGGAGAACAAAATTGACGTTTTTCCGCTGCGACGAAGGCCAAATAAGGCGCCATTCTCGCCAGATAGGTGCTTCTCAACTAGCTGATGCGTAATCGCTTCGCGTCCGAAAAAATATGTATCTTTTTTCAGTGGCGAATCAAAATCAAACAGGTTTCTTTCAAAGAAAAAGCTCCTGATTCTATCTCTGTAGAAGCTGTCATCGTTGCTAGCAATTAGCTCGTCATAGGTAAATGGTGTAATTACTCTGGACTCTTTCTGAGTCCTGATGATTGTCTCTAGCTTTGAGACAAAGTTTTTATCTTTTGAAATGACGAATGCACAAATTTTATCGAGTCTAAATCCGCTATGGGCGTTGTGTATTGTCTCAATTGCATCAAGGGTTCTTGGTTCAAAGTTATCAAATGGGCTGAAAAGAACGATAATTTCACTTTTAATGCCGTGAGAAATTGCCATATCGGAACAAAGCTTAACAAACATATATTTGTATTCGCTGTTTCCAATTTGAATATCAAGGCACTTTGTAATATAAAAACACCTGGAAAGATTGCGTGCTATAGTCTTCTCTGACGAATCAAGCACAAACATATCCACGCCGGGATGCACACCAGCGTACACCCTCTTTTCTTTTGCGCTTATTTCGTCTTGAACATTCATAATTAATCTCCTGAGGCAAATAAATGTTATGGGGATGGCTGGTTGTGCACGCCGGCCATCCCCGCCCCGTCAAAAGGAAGTCTCGTCAGAGGGATGTATCGCGTTCGGCGATACGCTCGCTCACCCACGTATCCACCTCAGCAAGCACCCATGCGACCCGACCCGGCCCGAGATTTACCCGCTTGGGGAATTTTCCCGCCCGTTCGAGCCGACCGATGTGCTGGGGCGTGTACGGGATGCCGCAGACGCTCTTCAGCTCCTTCTTCGACACGAGCCGCTTTTCGTACTGAGTCATCGGATATCTCCCTTTCGGGAGGCATCGCGATGCCTCGGTGAAAAACCGCACCGGTAGGCCTATCGACGGTAGCGCTATCGTCTATGCGAGTCGAGAGGGGAGGCGCGGGCGGGGTGCGCTCCGGAAAATTCAGCTATTTTCGCCCATTTGCCCCGGCCTGATTTTGTGCCCCCGTTTGTGCCCCGGAAGGCCAAAGGCCGGCTTGGGGAGGCCCTGTTTGTCGGCCTCCAGACAACAAAAAACCCTGACAAGTCGTTGACCTGTCAGGGTTTTTTGTTCATCGCGGTTTGGTAGCGGGAGAGGGACTTGAACCCCCGACCCCAGGATTATGATTCCCGTGCTCTAACCAGCTGAGCTACCCCGCCGCACCGCGTGAGGAGCGCCGATATAAAGGCTATCCGAGGGGCTGTCAAGCACTGTCGTGACGAATTATGGAAAATCGTTGCTGGCCGGCAGAATGGATCGCGGGGCAGGGGTTTCGGGATGGGTGATGCGCAGAGGGATGCCCTGGGGGTGGTTTCGGGCCCAGGCGACGGTTTTCCAGTCGATCCGCCACGCGGCCTGGCCTGCCGCGGCGCCGATTTTGCGATCAAGGTCCGGCGGGGCTTCGATGGTTGGGGAAAGGCCGGCTTCGATGGCGTCGGCGCTGTGCTGGGCGGGATGAAGTTCCAGCCACAATTCGCCGTCAATCCATGCCAGCTTGACCGGTTCGTCGATGATGGCGACCGTCGTGCCCATGGGGACCTCGGCGAACAGCCTCTCCATATCCTCGGGGTACAGGCGGAAGCAGCCATGGCTGACGCGCCGGCCGACGCCGTCCGGCAGGTTGGTGCCGTGAATGCGTACCAGTCCATCGGCCAGATCCAGGCTGAAGGCTCCCAGCGGATTGTCTGGGCCGGCCGGCACCTGTGCTGGCAGCCACGGCTTTTCCGCCAGCACCGAGGGTGGCGGCACCCAGGTGGGGTTGCGGCGTTTGCCCACGACCCGGGTGACGGTTGGGCCAAGGCCCATGCCGTCACGGCCGATGCCCACGGGAAAGCTGGCGACGTCTCCGTTTGGGCGGCGCCAGTACAGCCGCATTTCCGGCAGATTGACCACCAGCGGGGCGCGGTCGAGGCCGGGCGGGATCAAATGGATGACGGGCAGAACCAAGGCGCGATCCTCTGGCGGAAGCCAGGGGTCGATACCGGGGTTGGCCGCCATGATTTCCACGAAGCCCAGGTCGTGGGCGCGGGCGACGTCCATCACCGTCTCGCCCGGCCCCGCCACGGCGCTGCCCGCCATCATCCCCGTGGGGGGCTGAGCGGCGGCCAGCAACGCCCACAGCGCCAAACTACTTGCGCAGGCTGCGATTATAAATGGTCTGTGCACGCTCGTTGGCCATGGCTGCCTGCTGTTCCGCCGTGGCCGCGCTTTGCTGCGCCTGAGCCGCAGCCTGTTGGCTGGCGGCGACCTGGGCCTGGGTGCGGGTAAGGTCGGATCGCAGTTGCGCCACCTCGTTGCGCAGCTGCGCCACATCGGAATTGGAGGCGCAGGCGCTTGCCACCAAGGGCAACAGGATGACGAAGGCGAGACGGGGACTCATGCGCTACCTCCCATGTCGGCGTCTTCGACAACTTTATGCCGGCGCCGGGACTGGCACGTAGGCCGCGGAAGGCTTATCTGGGCGGAAAAAGGAGTGTGCCCGTGTCCCTGTTCGGTTCCAGCAAAACCCAAATGGTCAAGCCCGCCGAGGCCTTGCCCGGACGATCCCACCCCGTGCCGCTGCCCCCGGCACATGCGGTTCTGGGAACCGCGCTGGCGCCGCCGTTTCCAGCCGGCTGCGAGACGGCCATCTTCGCCATGGGCTGCTTTTGGGGGGGCGAGCGCAAATTCTGGACCCTGCCCGGCATTCACACCACCGCCGTGGGGTACACGGGCGGCTACACGCCCAACCCCACCTATGACGAGGTTTGCTCGGGCCGCACCGGTCATGCCGAGGCGGTGCTGGTGGCCTTTCAGCCGGCGGTGATCGATTATGCCGCGTTGCTGACCGTGTTCTGGGAAAGCCACGACCCCACCCAAGGTATGCGCCAGGGCAACGACATCGGTACCCAGTACCGATCGGGGCTCTTCGTCTTCTCGGAGTCGCAAAAAGAGGCGGCCGAGTCCTCGCGCCTGCAGTTTCAGGAACGGCTATGCCGCGCCGGGTTCGGCCCTGTCACGACCGAGATCGTCGAGGCGGGCCCATTCTTCTATGCCGAGGTCTACCATCAGCAATATCTGGCAAAAAATCCCGACGGCTATTGTGGTCTCGGTGGCACCGGCATCAAGTGCTCAACTGAAACGAGTTAGTCTAAGGTATCGAAAGTATATCCGCCGAATGATTTTCACGGCGCCATTTGGTAATATGGTCAACCCGTGGTAGGAAATCGTCATGGCGGGATTGCGGGAATATCTGCCGGCGGCGGTGGCGCTGGTATTCGGCGTTTGCTGGGCCGGTGCACTCATGGCGTGGCCTCGCGATGGCCAGCCGATGGCCGCGCTGTTCCTTCCGGCGGCAAATGGTGGCGTAGCCTTTGCCCGCGTGGTGAATGCGGGCGCGGATGCCATTCTGGGCTTCGGCGTGCTGCCGGGCATCGTTGTCGCACAGTCCGAGCAGCCGGGATTTTCCGACAGACTTTACGGCAATGGCGCGCTGATCGTCGTGCGCGCGCCCGCCCAATCAGATTGCATGCGTTAAGGGGAGGAATAATGGACCAGATTTCGGCAATCCGCGCGCAAGTCGGTCGGGCCATGCTTGGCTTTCTCTGGCTTCATGTCCCGTTGGTGGCGCTTACCGGCGCCCTGGTGTCCGGGACGTGGGTCATGCCGGCATTGGGGGCGACCGTCCTTGCGGTGGTCGCCACGCTGACATGGAAGGCGGACCCGTGCGGCGCGGCGTACCGGCATGTGGCCGGTGTGGTCCTGATGTCCATGGTGGCGCTGCTGGTGCTGGCGTTCGAGGGCCATCCCTGGCAGATCGACCTGCACATGTACTTCTTTGCCGCCCTTGCCATCCTGACGGCATTCTGCGACTGGCGCACGCTGATCGTCGCTGCCGGTGCGGTGGCGGTTCATCACCTGCTGCTGAATTTCGCCTATCCGGCTGCGGTGTTCCCTGGGGGCGGTTCGTTCTTCCGGGTTGTGCTGCATGCGGTCATCGTGGTGTTGCAAACCGGCGTGTTGGCTTGGATTGCATGGCGATTGGTGGACAGCTTCGCCGCCTCCCAGCGCGCCGTCTCGGAAACCCAGAGCGCACACGCCCAGGCCGAGGCCGCCGCCGCCGAACGCGATCGTGTTGCCGATCGGGCGCGCGAAACCCATAAGGCCGAGTTGGACAACCTTGCCGCGACTCTGCAGGCCGAAGTCGGCCGGGTGGTGGCTGCGCTTTCCGACAACGCAGCTGGCGCGCGCGTGGCGGCCGAGCGCCTGAACGGCATGGTGGACGAGGTGGGCAGCAAGGCAAAAACCGCGGCATCCAGCGCGGCCGAGGTTGCCGGCAACGTGGAAACCGTGGCGGCGGCGGCCGGCAAGCTGTCGGAGACGGTGCACGAGGTCAACGGCTTCATCGACGGCTCGATCGCCATGGCGCGCGAGGCGGTGGCCGAGGCCCAGCGCACCAACGCCACCGTCGAGACCCTGTCCTCGGCCGCCTATCGTATCGGTGACGTGGTCAAGCTGATCCAGGACATCGCCAGCCAGACCAACCTGCTGGCGCTGAACGCCACCATCGAGGCGGCACGCGCCGGCGAGGCCGGCAAGGGCTTCGCCGTGGTGGCGAACGAGGTAAAAAGCCTGGCCACCCAGACCGGCAAGGCGACCGAGGAAATCGGCGCCCAGATCGCGGAAATCCAGACGGTCAGCGGCGGTGCCGTCGATGCTATCCGTGAGATTTGCGCCATCATCGGCCGAATCGAAACCGCGATCGGCACCATCGCCCAATCGGCCGCCGCGCAGGGCAGCGCCATCGGTGACATCGCCGCCAGTGCCCAGCGGGCCTCGGGGGTGACCGAGAGCGTGAGCACCAACATCAGCGGCCTGTCCGGCGTGGCGCGGCAATTGGAACAGTTTTCCGAGCAGCGCGTGGGCGAAGCGTCGGTTCTGGCGGAACAGGCCAGCGCGCTGTCGCGGCAGGTCGAACAGTTCGCCAGC
>DATGXU010000149.1:0-2870 GCA_035298685.1 Magnetospirillum sp.
CAATGCAAGATGGGCGCGGTGCCAGGCTTCCACGTCGTCGGGACCCAGCCGCGCCGCCAGGATGTTGCGGTGCAGGCGATCGATGTCGATCAGCAGCTCGGCCGACACCGTCTGGTCGAACATGTCCAGTTGCCGCGGCGAAGCGTGGGTGCGAAACGACTGGCCGAACGCTTTGTGCTCGGCCTCGGCTTCGGTGAACAGGATCAGCAGGTCGCGGTTCTTGCGTTGCTGCAGCAGCCACGACGCGCCGATGGACCGCTCGCGGCTGACACGGTCCTTCATCTGCCCCAAATCCACATAGGCGGCGATCAGCATGCTGAGATCGGCCGAGGGCAGCTTTGCCGACGAGGCGATCATGGACGCGATCAGCCCGCCATAGCCGTCAAGCATGGACCGCAGGTCGCCGTCGCCGTCGACGGCGGCTCGCAGGGCTTCAAGCCTGTCCAAACCGGGGCCCATGCGCTGGCGGTCGAACAGCGGCGGCGCCTTTTGGCCAAGCAGCACCGCGCGAAAGCTTTCGGCGCGCTCGTCGGTGGCTTCGCGCTGTTCCTCCAGGTCCTCGCGCCACGACTGCCGGTCGGTGCTGAGAAAAAGTGCCGAGAGGTTGCGTTCGTTCTCGAGCTCGCGCGCCAGTTCCTGCGCCGCGCGCGCCGACTGGGCCGCCGACAGCAGATCGGCGCTGCGCGTATAAGTCTCCAGTTTTTCGTGGACCACATAGGCGGAAAACGCCACCAGCGCCAGCACGGGCGCCAATACCGCAAGCACCAGCCGGTGGTGCGGCAGGCGCCTGAGTTGGCGGGCCGCGACAGAGATGACAGCAGATAAACTCAGGGCGCGACGCATTGCCAATCCATCAGGGGTCGCGAGCCTCTGCCGTCAGGTAGGGGGCGAGTGCCTCGCGCAGCCGCGCCAGTTCTACAGGCTTGGCCAGGTATCCGTCCATCCCGGCGGCGCGGCAACGGTCGGCTTCGCCCGACAGGGCGTTGGCGGTGAGCGCCAGGACCGGCGTGTGGCGGCCGGTTTCGCGCTCTTGATCACGCAACGCCTTGACGAATTGAAAGCCGTCCATCACCGGCATGTGGCAGTCGGTGATCACCAGATCCCAATGCTTGGAACGCCAGGCGGTCAGGGCGGCGGCGCCATCGGGAAAAACTTCGGGCTGGTGGCCCAGCAGGCGCAACTGTCGCAGCACCACCTGCTGGTTCACCGGATGGTCTTCGGCCACCAATACCGACAATCCCCGCCCGGTGGGCTGCGGCGTCGGCGCGGGCGGATCGCGGGGAGGGCAGGGGATGACGGGCGGCGGCGGCCTGCGCGCACCCGACAGCCGTCCGATGCCTGCCAACAAGGCTTCGGCCCGCAGCGGACGGCCCAGGAAGCCCACGCAACCGGGCAGGCGTTCCAGCCGATAGCGACGGTTCCCCTCTGACCCGGCGATGAACAGCATGGTGGTCGCGCGCAACGGCGCCAGCTCGTCGGCGTTGACCGAATCGGCGGCGAGCACGGCCAGGTCGAACGCCCCCTGGGTGTTCGAGGCGCGTTCCGACGCCGCCAGCGCGCCCGCCGTGCCCGGAACTTGCACCACCGCCGCGCCCGCCTGCTCCAGATAACGGGTGGCTGCCGCGCGTTCGGTGGCGTCGGCGCAGACCACCAGCACCCGCAGCCCCATGAGATCCACCGCCCCGTCGTGGGGAATGGCCAGATCCGGGGGGGTGGGCGCCACGTCGGGAATCATGGGCAGTTCGACCATGAAGGTCGAGCCGCGATCCACCATGCTGGTCACGCCGATGCTGCCGCCCATCAGTTCCACCAGGCGGCGGGTGATGGACAATCCCAGGCCGGTGCCGCCGAAGCGCCGCGTGGTCGAGGATTCCGCCTGGGTGAAGGGCCGGAACAGCCGCTCGCGCACCGATGGCGGAATGCCGATGCCGGTGTCGACCACCCGCACCCGCACCAGCGCCTGGCCGTCGCTTTCCCCGCCATATTCGGCGAATACCGACACGCGGCCCTTTTCCGTGAACTTGATGGCGTTGCCCGCCAGGTTGAACAAGACCTGGCGCAGGCGCACCGGATCGCCGATCACTCGGGCCGGGATGGCGGGATCGACGAATGCGACGATGGACAACCCCTTCTTCGAGGCGGCGGGCGCCAGGGTTTGCACCACGCCGTCCAGCAACCGCTGGAAATCCACCGCCACCCGCTCCAGTTCCAGCCGGCCCGCCTCGATCTTCGAAAAGTCCAGCACGTCGTCGATGATGCCCAGCAACGCCAGCCCCGATTCGCGAATGGTGGCGATCAGCGCCCCCTGATCGTCGTCCAGCTGCGTATGGGTCAGCAATTCCAGCATGCCGATGACGCCGTTCATGGGCGTGCGGATCTCGTGGCTCATGGCGGCAAGGAAGGCCGATTTTGCCTGATTGGCGGTTTCCGCCTGTTCCATGGCCTGGGTCAGTTCGCGAATGGCGGCGTCGCGGTCGCGGGCGGCTTCCTGGAATTTGGCCAGCACGCGGTTGAACACGGCGGCGATCTCGGCGGCTTCGGCGGCGGCGGCGGCGGGAACCAGCGGGCGGGCGGCCAGCCCGTATTCCTGCGCCTCCATCTGCGCCAGCAGATCCTGCAGGGTGCGGCGCTTGGCTTCCTCCTGGCGGGCGACCGCCTCGGCGCGGTCGATTTCCAGGCGCGACTTCTCCACCGCGTCGCGCTTGAACACCTCGACCGTGCGGGCCATGGCGGCAAGTTCGTCGGGCAGGTCGCGGTCCTCGATGTCGTGGTTCCAGTTGCCGCGGGCGCCGTCTTCCATCACCTCGCGCAGGCGCAGCAGCGGCTGGCGGATGGACTGGCCGATGGCCCAACTGGCCAGGGCCCCCACC
>DATGXU010000150.1:0-5958 GCA_035298685.1 Magnetospirillum sp.
GCGGGATGGTGCCAGCCTGATTCGTTCGCCATCGACCGATAGGCCGATGCGGGCGCGGGGGCGGGGGCCAAGGCCGCGATCCACCACCGGAATGCCGCTGGCGAACCGGTCGGCGGTCACATCCAGCCGGCCGGCCAGTCGCGGCACGGTCAGATCGCCGCTGAATTCGCCCCGCGCCGTCACGCGGTCGGCCATTCCGGGCGGGGTGGCCTGGGCGCGCAGGCGCAGGAACGACCGGCGGCCCCACTGGTCCAGCACCGCCGAGCCTTCGACCGTCGCCATGGGGGTGACGAGCTGGGCATGGCCCAGGCGGATGCGCCCCAGCTCGGGCGACAGGTCGCCGATCGCCCAGGCGCTGATGGAGGATTGCGGCAATGCCTTGCCCTGCCAGCGCGGAGCCTCGGCATCCACGCGCAGGGCCAGCCGCAACAGGCGGGGTTCTGGGATCGCCTGGCCGGACAGCCCCAAATGGTCCCAGCCCAGGCTGTCGGCATGGCCGCGGGTCAAGTCCAGGCTGCCGGAAATCTCGGGCGAGGGCAGGCGGCCGACCACCACCCCGGCGCCGGTGACGCTGCCGGCCAGGGGCCTGCCGGCCAGACGCTGCCATCGGCTGAGGTCGGGCACCTGCAGATACCAGCGCAAATCCAGATAATCGGTTCCTGCCGTGCCGTTGACGCGGGCGAAGCCGCCGCCCTGGATGCGTAGCGAGATATCCACGTTGCCGCCGCCGGTGGCCATGATGGCGGTGCCGCTGAGTTCCAGGTTCACCTGTTCGCCCAGCACCGGCGCGGCCAGCACCACCGGCAGGCGCAGTTCCTCGAGTCTGAGGGTGCCCGACAGCCGGGGCATGCCGCCGCCTTGCTCGGTTTCCGGCGGTTGGGGCAGGCGCAGAACCTCGACCCGCGCAGCCACCAGCCGGTCGATATCCAACACCCGCCGCCACAGCCGCAAGGGGTGCCACACCAGTTCGGGGGCGGTGGCTTGCAGCCATGTGCCCTGGGCATCGGCCAGGCGCATATAGTCGGCGCGCATGCGGAACGGCCAACCCAGGTGGTAGCCGTCCAATTCCAGCCCGGCGACCGTTTCCTCCAGCTTGCCCGAAGTCCAGCGTTCGCCGGGGCCGGTGTGCAGGAAGACGAAGAACAGCGCCATTGCCGCCACCGCCGTCGCCAAGGCGGCCGCCACTCCCACAATCAGCCTGCGCAGCCAGCGGGGCATGTTCATGCAACACCAGTTAGAACGCCTGCCCCAGACTCAAGTACACCTGATAGGAATCGTCGATGCCCGGCCGGGGATTGAACGGCACGGCGATGTCGGCGCGCACCGGCCCGATGGGCGTGAAATAGCGCAATCCCAGGCCGCCGCCCCAGCGAAGGTCCTCGCCCGGCTTGGGCAGGCGCTGTTCGTATGCGTTGCCCGCCTCCACGAACGGCACGATGCCGATGGTGTCGGTCAGCTTCACCCTGATTTCGGCGCCGAACGCCAATTCGGACAACCCGCCCAACGGGTCGCCGGCGCTGTCCAGCGGGCCGGCCATCTGATAGCCATAGGCGCGCACCGAGCCGCCGCCGCCCACATAGAACCGCTTGTCGGCGGGCACGCTGTCGAGGCCGATACCGGTGATGGTGCCGAACCGCCCCCAGCCGGCGACGATCAGCCGGGGGTGATCCAGCACCTGAAGATAGTGGCTGTCGCTGATCTCGAAGCGGTTGAACCCCACGGTGCCGCCCAGCGCCTCGACGAATGGCCGCACCTGCGCCCGCAGACGGTTGCCTCGGGTAGGGTCCAGCAGATCGTCGGTGTCGTCCTGGCGGGCTTCCAGCGGGAACGACACCAGGGTGTAGTTGCGGGTGCGGTCGTTGCGTTCCTCGAAGGTGCGCTCCACCGCGCCCGAGGCCGAGGCGCGCCAGGTCGGCGTCAGCGCCCATTCCATGCCCACGGAACCGCCCACCGTGCGGGTGACATAGGCGTCGGTGCGCTGTTCCTCGGCGGTGAACGAGGCGATGCCGTCCTGGTCGCCGGCCAGCAGGTCGGGGACGCGCGCGGTCACGTCGAAGGCATTGCGGATTTCGCTGGCGACCACCTCGGCGCGCAGCCGTTCGGCCGCCCCGAACAGGTTGCGATGCTCCCACCATGCCCGCGCGGCGAACCCTTCCGACGATGCCCACGACAGGCCGGTGCCGATGGAGCGGCGATCGGCCTCGCGCAGGTCGATGGCGATGGGCAGGCGGCCGTCGGCGTCCACGGTCTCGGCGGTGGACAGCTTGACCGACGAAAACAGCCGGCTTTCCACCAGCCGTTTGCGCAGCCGCTCCATGTCCGCCACCGAGAACCGCTGGCCCTCGTGCCAGGGCAGGCGGCGGCGGACCCAGGCTTCGTCCAGATGGTCCAGTCCCGACACCGTGACCGGGCCGAAATCGCAGAGCGGACCCTGCGCTACCGCCAGATCCACCCGCATGATTTGGGCGGCATGATCGACCACCGCCTGCCGCTCGCGCACCTTGGCCAAAGGGAAGCCCTGTTCGGCCAACGCCTTCAGCAGCGCCGCCTGGGCGGTGACCACCGCTTCGGCGCGGGCCGGCTGGCCGATGGACAGGCCCAGATCGGCGATGGCAACCGGCTCGGGCTCGGGCTGGCCGGCGGCATGGTCCAGCCGGACGTTGAAGGCTTCCAGGCGGAAGCGCGGGCCGGCATCCACGGTCACGATGACCTTGGCGGGCGTTTCGGTCTCGTCGATGGCGAACGACACCGTGCCGGCGTAATAGCCCTCCGAGCGCAGCACCTCGGTCAGACGCTCCACGTCGGACTCGGCGCGGCGGCGCAGCGACAGCGGGCTTTGCGGCACTTCGTCCTTGGATTGCACCAGCCGGGATTCCGCTTCCAGGCGGTCGGCCAGATCGGTGGTGGGGGCGCCGGTCAACCGGGCGTCATAGGGCGTCTCCTGCGCCTGGGCGACGGATGCCGCGCACGCCGACAGCATCATCGCAAGCCACACCAGACGACGCATCGCGCTTCCCCAATACTCCGCTTGCGGCAGTCTAGGGAGGTCGCCCGTGCGGCAGAAGACGGGCGAACGGACGATGCCAAATGGCGAGGTGGTGAATAATTCCTTGCGCGGACGCCATGGCGCGCCCATGTTGAGGCGGTCGAATTTTGTTTGGGTTTGTGTTTCACCCCTCGTCACCTCGGATGAACGTCGGGGCGATGAGGCAGGTCTTCCTCCCATCGCTAAAATTTGATGCCGGCGCGCCAATTTCAGCGCACGGCAACGCCAGCCATGAGGAGGGACATCCATGTCCACTGGCACCGTGAAATGGTTCAACAGCACCAAGGGTTATGGCTTCATCCAGCCGGATGACGGTTCGCCCGACGTGTTCGTGCACATCAGCGCCGTCGAACGCGCCGGTTTCGCCAATCTGGCCGAGGGGCAGAAGCTGTCCTATGCGCTGGAGAAGGGGCGGACCGGCAAGATGGCGGCTGTCAACCTGAAGGCGGTCTGATACACTCCGGCCCCATTAGCCGGCCGGCCTGGGCAACCGGGCCGGCTTCTCGTTCGTGTGAAAGGCGCTATTGCGTGGCGAAAGAAGACATTATCGAATTTGACGGCGTGGTGGCCGAGGTGCTGCCCGATTCCCGTTTCAAGGTGACCCTGGACAGCGGCCATGACGTCATGGCCTATGCCTCGGGCCGCATGAAGAAGAACCGTATCCGCATTCTGGCCGGCGACCGGGTGACGGTCGAGATGACGCCCTATGACCTGACCAAGGGCCGCATCAACTTCCGCCACAAGGACGAGCGCGCTGCGCCGATGGGCCAGAACCGGCCGCCGCCGCGCCGCCGCTGACGGCTAGCGATTTTCGCGGGCGTTGCAGAACGCCCGCGCAATCTGCTATACGTACAGCTTCAGGGAACTTCTTCGCGAGAGCACGCTGGCAACCCCGTCCATTGGCGGTTGTCTTCTCGAGAGTTCCGACGTTCTCCCTCCCCAGTGGTCGCGTGCCCCACGGGCGCCCTGGAACCCCATGTTCCGCGACCATGACCTCCTGCCATCACGGCGGGGATGGGACCGGACTCCTTTGAAAGAAATTCCCTTATGGTGACCTTTGTCGAGCTTGGCCTGGCCGAGCCCTTGATTCGTGCCCTCGACGCCGAGGGCTATACCCAGCCGACGCCCATTCAGTCGCAAGCCATTCCCCATCTGCTGGAAGGTCGCGACGTGCTGGGCATCGCCCAGACCGGCACCGGCAAGACCGCGGCCTTCGCCCTGCCCATCCTGCACCGCCTGGACGCCGATCGCCGCCGCGCCGCGCCGCGTTCGGCCCGCGTGCTGATCCTGACCCCCACCCGTGAACTGGCCGTGCAGATCGGCGAAGGCTTTGCCGCTTATGGCAAGAACGTGCGCTTTCGCGGCACGGTGATCTTCGGCGGCGTCGGCCAGGTGCCGCAGGTGCAGGCGGTGGCGCCCGGCATCGACGTGCTGGTGGCGACTCCCGGTCGGCTGATCGACCTGATGGACCAGGGCCATCTGAACCTGAACAGCGTCGAAATGCTGGTGCTGGACGAAGCCGACCGCATGCTCGACATGGGCTTCATCCACGCCGTGCGCAAGATCGCCGCCAAGCTGCCGAAGAAGCGCCAGACCCTGCTGTTCTCGGCCACCATGCCCGATTCCGTGGCCGACCTTGCCGCCGGCCTGCTGAACGCTCCGGTGCGGGTCGAGGTGACCCCGGTGGCCACCACCGCCGAAAAGATCGACCAGAAGGTGCTGTTCGTCACCCGCGAGAACAAGCGCAACCTGCTGGTGGACCTGCTGCAGGACAAGGCGGTCGGCCGCGCCATCATCTTCACCCGCACCAAGCACGGCGCCAACCGGGTGGCCGAGCAATTGTCCAAGTCCGGCGTCGCCGCCGACGCCATCCACGGCAACAAGAGCCAGGGTGCCCGCCAGAAGGCGCTGAACGCCTTCAAGAGCGGTGACATCCGCGCCCTGGTCGCCACCGACATCGCCGCGCGCGTCATCGACGTCGACGGCATTACCCATGTCATCAACTTCGAGCTGCCGAACGAGCCGGAAAGCTATGTCCACCGCATCGGCCGCACCGCCCGCGCCGGCGCCGAGGGCATCGCGCTGTCGCTGTGCGACGCCGAGGAAGTGGCCTATCTGCGCCAGATCGAAAAGACCATTCGCCAGCCGGTGCCGGTCGACATCGACCATGCCTGGCATGCCGAGGGCATCCACAAGATCCACGTTTCCAAGGGGCCCGCTCCCAAGCCGCCGGCCCAGGGGCGCGGCAATGGCGGCGGTGGCCGTGGTGGTTCCGGTCGTAGCGGTTCCGGCCGCCCCGCCGGCCAGCAGCAGGCCAAGGGTCCGGCGCGCAACCAATCGCGCCGCGACGGCCAGGGCCAGCACGGCCACGGCCAGCGCGGTGCCGGTCGGTAATCAAAAAGGGGGGGCGAAAGCCCCCCTTACTTTTGATGGGTTCATCGCCGATTAGCGGGATGAGTGCCTCATAGGGGCGGACACTCGGGACATCGCTGTTCATGCCCGATGAACGGTTGTATAGTGGGCATTCAACGCCCAGGGACAAACCCGCAACCGAAAGAAAGCGGACGTGGAGCAGAAGCTGAGAGAGGAAGACGTCGCCCGTCTGCTCGCCAATCCGTCGGCGGACACCCGGGTCGAGATCGCCGGCAAGATCGCCGAACAGCATTCTGCGCTGAGCAAGTCGCAGCGCAAGCTGGCCGAGGATATTTTCCGCCTGATGGTCAAGGACGCCGAGGTGCGCGTTCGTCAGGCGCTGTCCCGCCAGCTCAAGGAAAACCCGCTGGTTCCCCACGACGTGGCCATCAGTTTGGCGCGCGACGTGGACGCCGTGGCGTTGCCCATGCTGCAGTTCTCGGAGGTGCTGACCGACGAGGACCTGATCGAAATCGTCAAAAGCCAATCGGCGGAAAAGC
>DATGXU010000151.1:0-5610 GCA_035298685.1 Magnetospirillum sp.
TCTTCCAGGCCGCGCGCCATGGCGCCCACCAGCCGCCCGCCGCAATCGGCCACGGTGGCCACCAGCTCGGCGCGCACCGGCACCGCCTTTTCGGCGGCGGCGGTGGGGGTGGGGGCGCGCAGGTCCGAGGCGAAGTCGATCAGCGTGGTGTCGGTTTCGTGGCCCACCGCGCTGATCAGCGGAATGGCGGAATTGGCGGCGGCGCGCACCACCACTTCCTCGTTGAAGGCCCACAGATCCTCGATCGAGCCGCCGCCGCGCGCCACGATCAGCACGTCGGGGCGCGGCACCGGGCCGTCCTTGGGCAGGCGGTTGAAGCCGTCGATGGCGGCGGCCACCTGGGCGGCGGCGCCGTCACCCTGAACCGCCACCGGCCACACCAGCACCCGGCGCGGGAAGCGATCGGCCAGACGGTGCAGAATGTCGCGGATCACCGCGCCGGTGGGCGAGGTTACCACGCCGATGACATCGGGCAGGAAGGGGATGGCCCGCTTGCGCCCTGAATCGAACAGCCCTTCGGCGGCCAGCTTGCGTTTGCGCTCTTCCAGCAGCTTCAGCAGCGCGCCCTGGCCGGCCAGTTCCATGCGCTCGACCACCATCTGGTATTTCGAGCGGCCGGGATAGGTGGTCAGCCGGCCGGTCGCCACCACCTCCATGCCGTCCTCGGGGTTCATCCCCAGGCGCATGGCCTGGCCGCGCCAGCACACCGCGTCCAGCACCGCCTCGGCGTCCTTGAGGGCGAAATACAGGTGGCCCGAGGAATGGCGCTTGAACCCGGAAATTTCGCCGCGCACGCGCACGTGGGCGAAGGTTTCCTCGACCGTGCGCTTGAGTGAGCCGGAGAGCTCGGACACGGTGAATTCGGGGACGTTGGACGGGGGGCGGGCAGTGCCGGGAATGTCGGTCATGGCCCCCATGGTAGTGCGATCTCCCGGCGGGGCAACCCCTTCGTCATGGCGAGCAGAACGGAGTAACCGCAACGCACCAGCGGAATGAAAGGCGCCATCGCCACATATTCCCCATCATGCCCCTCACCGTGCAAACCATCATGGACGCCCTGGCCGGCGTCGCCTATGCCACCGATCTGGATGGGCGCATCCTCTGCATCGGCCAGCGCGGCTGGCGCCTGTTCGCCGTCGAGAACGGCGCCCTGGGGCTGGCCAATCCGGACGTCTTCATCGGCACCAACCTGTTCGACGCGCTGGCCGGCGCCGACGTGCGCATGGCCTATGCCCGCCTGCTGGAACGGGTGCGCCGGGGCGAGCCCCAGATCACCTTGCCCTGCCGCTGCGATGCCCCCGGCGTCAGCCGCGACATGCGCATGACCATCACGCCGCTCAGGCGGAACCGGACGGTGCGCGGCGTGCTGTTCCAATCCATCACCCTGGCGGAACGGACCCGGCCGCCGATCCGGCTGTTCGAGTTCGCCGACCAGGGCTACCCCGAATCCGTGCCGCTGCTGGGCATGTGCAGCCTGTGCGAGCGCGTCTGTCCGCCCTGGGCGGATTGCGAAGACCAGGCCGCGCAATGGATGGAGCCGGAACGCTATTACGCCGAGGGCGGAACCTCGCAGGTCCGCATCAGCCATACGGTATGCTCGGGCTGTTTCCGCCATTGGGTGCAGGGCTGGACCGGCATGCCGCCGCCCGAATTCTGACCGCGCATTGAAAACGCCCGCCGCCGTGCTAAAACCCGCACCAGCGAATATTTCTGTCTGCGGAGTGTGCCATGAAGGTGCTGGTGGTGGGCGGCGGCGGCCGTGAACATGCGCTGTGCTGGAAGCTGAAACAGTCGCCGCTGTTGTCCAGGCTGTGGTGCGCCCCCGGCAATGCCGGCATTGCCGACGTGGCCGAATGCGTGGCCATCGGCGCCGAGGACGTGGACGCGCTGGTCGCCTTCGCCCGCGACAACGCCGCCGATCTGGTGGTGGTCGGCCCCGAGGCGCCGCTGGTCCTCGGCCTGGCCGACAAGCTGAGCGCCGCCGGCATCAAGGTGTTCGGCCCCTCGGCCGCCGCCGCCGCGCTGGAAGGCTCGAAAGGCTTCATGAAGGACGTGGTGTGGAAATCGGGCATTCCCACCGCCTGGTACGGCCGCTTCACCGACATCGACGGCGCCAAGGCGTTCATCCGCGAAAAGGGCGCCCCCATCGTGGTCAAGACCGACGGCTTGGCCGCCGGCAAGGGTGTGGTGGTCGCCATGACCCTGGACGAGGCGCTGAAGGCCGTCGACGACATGATGGGGGCCAAGGTGTTCGGCGAGGCCGGCGCCGAGCTGGTGATCGAGGAATTCCTCGACGGCGAGGAAATCAGCTTCTTCGCCCTGTGCGACGGCAAGACCGCCGTGCCGCTGGTGGGCGCCCAGGACCACAAGCGGGTGGGCGACGGCGACACCGGCCCCAATACCGGCGGCATGGGCGCCTATTCGCCCGCGCCGGTGCTGACGCCCGAATTGCAGGCCGAGGTGATGGAACGCTGCATCCTGCCGGCGGTGCGCACCATGGCCGCCGACGGCAAGCCCTTTACCGGCGTGCTGTTCGCCGGCCTGATGATCACCGCCCAGGGACCCAAGCTGCTGGAATACAACGTGCGCTTCGGCGATCCCGAATGTCAGGTGCTGATGGCGCGCATGAAGTCCGATCTGTTGCCGGTGCTGCTGGCCGGCGCCGAGGGCCGGCTGGATCAGGTCGCCATCGACTGGCGCGACGAATGTGCCCTGGTGGTGGTGATGGCGGCCGAGGGCTATCCCGGCAGCTACAAGAAGAACACCGTCATCGGCGGTCTGGACCAGGCCAACGCGGTCGAAGGCGTCGCCGTGCTGCATGCCGGCACCGCCCGCAACGGCGACGGCCAGGTGATCGCCACCGGCGGCCGCGTGCTGGGCGTCACCGCCACCGGCGCCACTGTCCGGCAGGCGCGCGAGCGGGCCTATCAGGCGGTTGATCGTCTGCAGTGGCCCGAGGGCTTCTGCCGTCGCGACATCGCCTGGCGCGCGCTGGCGCGCGAGAGCAACTGAGCGCGCCCCGCAAAGGCGCGCGTTCGCGCGCCGACATCGACCCGGCGGTGCTGGCCCAACTGAATGCCGGCACCGCCGAGACGCTGACGCTGCCCGAATGCCTGGCGGTCGATTTCGCCGCCCTGATGGCGGCCGCCTGTCCCCAGGTCGACGCGGCGCCTTTGCGGGCGGCGGCGGGCGAGGGGGTGACCCGGCGCATGGCGCTGGCGGCGCAACTGGCGCTGGACGCCATGGGCGGCGCGGCGGTGGTCGAGTTGGCCGCTCATGCCTCGGACACCGTGCGCGGCTGGGCCGCCTATGGCATCGGCCTGCTGCCCCATCTGACGCTGGAGGAACGGCTGGTGATGATCCGGCCGTTGGCCGACGATCCCCATTTCGGCGTGCGCGAATGGGCGTGGCTGGGCATTCGCGCCCATGTGGCGGCCGAGCCGTTGCGCGCGCTGGATTTGCTGTCGCCGTGGACGGCCGAAACCTCGGCATATTTGCGCCGTTTCGCCAGCGAGGCCACGCGTCCGCGCGGCGTGTGGTGCGCCCATGTGGCGGCGCTGCGCACCGACCCCGCGCCCGGGCTTGCGGTGCTCGATCCCCTGCGCGGCGATCCTGAACGCTATGTGCAGGATTCGGTGGCCAATTGGCTGAACGACGCCGGCAAGGACCATCCCGACTGGGTGCGCGGGGTGTGCGCGCGCTGGAGCGACGGTGGGGCCAAGGCCTCCGCCTACATCGTCAAGCGGGCTATGCGAAACCTTTAGCCCTGACCGTGATCCCAAAACAGAACACCCCCGGCCGCAGGGCGACCGGGGGTGTTTGCGTTCAGGCGACCGGTGTTCAGGCCTGGTCGAACAGGGCGGTGGACAGGTAGCGTTCGGCGAAGCTGGGGATGATGGCGACGATCAGCTTGCCGGCATTCTCGGGGCGCGAGCCCAGTTCCAGCGCGGCGGCAAGGGCGGCGCCCGACGAGATGCCCACCGGCACGCCTTCCAGCTTGGCCGCCTTGCGGGCGGTGGCGAAGGCGGTTTCGTTGCCGATCTGCAGGATTTCGTCGATCACGCCCTTGTCCAGGATGTCGGGCACGAAGCCGGCGCCGATGCCCTGGATCTTGTGCGGGCCGGGGGCGCCGCCCGACAGCACCGGGCTGTCCTCGGGCTCGACCGCCACCACCTTGAGGTCGGGCTTGCGCTTCTTCAGCGCGCGGCCGATGCCGGTGACGGTGCCGCCGGTGCCGACGCCGGAAACGATGATGTCGATCTTGCCGTCGGTGTCCTTCCAGATTTCCTCGGCGGTGGTGCTTTCGTGGACGGACGGGTTGGCGGGGTTCTTGAACTGCTGCAGGATCACCGCGCCGGGGATCTCGCCCTGCAGGCGCTCGGCTTCCTTGACCGCGCCGGTCATGCCCTTGGACGCCGGGGTCAGCACGATTTCGGCGCCCAGATGGGTCAGCATCTTGCGGCGTTCCAGCGACATGCTTTCCGGCATGGTCAGGATCAGGCGATAGCCCTTGGCGGCGGCGACGAAGGCCAGCGCGATGCCGGTGTTGCCCGAGGTGGGCTCGACGATGGTGGCGCCGGGCTTCAGCGCGCCGGCCTGCTCGGCCGCGCTGATCATGGCGAAGCCGATGCGGTCCTTCACCGACGACAGCGGATTGAAGAATTCCAGCTTGCCGACGATGTCGGCCTTGGCGCCGGCTTCCGCGGCCAGCTTCTTGAACCGCACCAGCGGGGTGGCGCCGATGGTGTCGATGATGGAGTCATAGATGCGACCGCGAAATTCGCTCATGTTATTTCCCCGTTCAGAGGTGTAGTTCATCCGTTAACTACAGTGTACACCAACGCAACGCGCGGGCAAGACGTCAGATGATGAAATCCAACTTGGCATGGGCTTCCGAGGGAATGCCCGATTTGTAGGACCGCATGCACAGGTCGTCGACGGTGATGGCGTCCAGCCGGGTCATGATTTCCTCGGCCAAATCGCCCCACATGGGGCGGATGACGCTTTTGCCCAGGTCCGAGGCGGGCATGTCCTGATAGGGGTCCTCGGGCGTTTCCATGGCGCGCACCACGCGCACGATCTCGCCCACCGAGATGCGGCGGCGTTCGCGGGCCAGCCGATAGCCGCCGCGCGGGCCGCGCACGCCCACCAGGATGCCCGAGCGCACCAATTGCTGCAGGGTCTGTTCCAGGTAACGCCGGGGAATGCCCTGGCGGCGGGTGATCTCGCGGCTCTGCACCGGTTCGCCGCCGGCGTGATAGGCGATGTCCAGCACCGCTTCGATGGCGAACAGCATCTTCTTTGACGGTCGCAGCATTTCCCTGCCTTTCCTTACCCTTGCCCGGTTCCGGTCGAGCCGAAGCCACCGGCGCCCCGCTCGGTGGCCGGCAATTCGGCGGTTTCCACCAAGGTGGCCTGCACCACCGGCGCCACCACCATCTGGGCGATGCGCATGCCGCGCGTGATGGTGAAGGCCACCTCGCCCAGATTGATCAGGATCACCCCCAGCTCGCCGCGATAATCGGCGTCGATGGTGCCGGGGGAATTCAACACGGTGACGCCGTGCTTTGCCGCCAGACCCGAACGCGGCCGCACCTGCGCCTCGAAACC
>DATGXU010000152.1:0-3364 GCA_035298685.1 Magnetospirillum sp.
GACCGCCGTCATCGCGTCCGAGGTGACCGCCGAGACGCTGACGGCCCGCGCGCAAGCGGGTGACGCCGCCGCCCAGGTCGCCCTGGGCTATGCGCTGCATGACGGGCGGGGCGTGCCCCGCGACGAAGCCGCCGCCGCCGAGTGGTTCCGCAAGGCGGCCGATCAGGGCTCGGCCCAGGGGTTGGCGGCGCTGGGGTATGTGTACATGAGCGGAAGCGGCGTGCCCGCCGACCCGGCCAAGGCCGCCAGCCTGACCCGTGCCGCCGCCGAAAAGGGGCTGGCGGTCGCCGCCTACAATCTGGGCCTGATGTATCTGAACGGGCAGGGCGTCCGGGCCGACCCGGTCCAGGCCATGCAGTGGCTGCGCAAGGCCGCCGACGCCCGGCACGTGGACGCCCAATACGCCTTTGGACTGATCAACGCGCGCGGCGAAGCGGGTGAACCCGACTACGTCGAAGCGATCAAGTGGCTAACGCTGGCGGCGGCCGGCGGCAATGCCGAAATGCGCGCCAGTGCGCTGGCGAAGATCAAGGTCATTTCGGAAGCGGTCGGGCCGGACATGACCCAGGAAGGCCTTGAGGCCGCGCGGGTTTGGCTGTTTTCCCATTCGTGAGGGAAAGGTTCCCCTATGCGCGCATCGACCTTGTTGGCCGCTTTTGCCGTCGCCGGGTGGGCCGTCGCCGGGTGGGCCGGGGCGGCGGTGGCGGCGGACTCCCCTCGCGTCAAAGCGTTGTTGGAAGCGGCCGAGGCCGGCGACGGCGACGCCCAGCACGCCTTGGCGCTGTCGTACCTGACGGGCGAGGGCGTGGCCCAGGACGACGGCAAGGCCGTCCGCTGGCTGGCCCGCGCCGCCGACGCCCAGGTGGCTTCGGCGGAAGCCAATCTGGGGTTCTTGTACCTGCAAGGGCGTGGCGTGCCGCGCGATCCGGACAAGGCGGCGGAATTCCTGGGCCGCGCCGCCGCCAAGGGGGTGGGGGCCGCCCAGCACAATCTGGGCTGGATGAACCACATGGGCGAAGGCATGCCCAGGGACCTGGACGAGGCGGCGCGCTGGTACGCCGTCGCCGCCGAGGGCGGCTTCGCTCAGTCGCAATACAATCTCGGCATCCTGTTGGGCAACGGCGAGGGCGTTCGCCAGAACCTGCCCGAGGCGGTGAAATGGCTGTCGCTGGCGGCGCTGTCGCCGCGCCCCGACATCCGCGACCAGGCAACCCGAAGATTGATCGAGATCTGGCGGGCGGCGCCGCCGGCCGCCGTCGAGGATGGCCTGGACGATGCTCGCCGCTGGCTGTCGCTGAGGGGGGAATGGTGACATGCCGGCACTCGTCTCGCTGCGCCACTGGGTCATGGTCGTGCTGGCCGGATCGGCCCTGGGGGCGGGGCCGCTGGCCTATCAGGTCGGGCTGGTCACCTTCAAGGCCTGGTGGGCCGAAGACAGCGTGGTTGCCGCCCTGCGCGAGGCGCGCGCCCTGGCACGGTCGCGCGGCCAGCCGGTCAGGGTGCTGGTGGACGAGGAAATGCGCAGCGTCTGGGTCGAGGGCGGGCACTGGCGCAAGCTGCCCGACGGGGTGTCGCTGGCCGGCCCCCGCGCCGACGCCGACGGACGCGGCGCCATCGTCTTTCGCCCCGACGGAACCAGCGGCGGCGGCCAGATCGTGGTGTCGTGGCGCGGGCGCGCGGTGTCGGTGATGGTCGACGGCGACAGCGGTCGGTTGCGGCGGGTGCGCGCCGGCAGCCCTATGCCGCAGGCCGAAGGCGCTCGGCTGGGAAGCGCAGGGTGACGGTGGTGCCGTTGCCCGGCGTGCTTTCCAGAGTCAGCGCGCCGCCGTGCAGATCCATCAGCTGGCGCGACAGCGGCAAGCCCAGCCCGCTGCCCTCGAAGCGCCGGGCCATGCCGGAATCCGCCTGGCCGAACGGCGCCATCACCTTGGCAAGGTCGGTGGGCGCGATGCCGATGCCGGTGTCGGTGACGGTGATGCACAGCCCGTCGGCATCGGCGCGCAGGCCCACACTCACCTTGCCGCCGGCCGGGGTGAACTTGACCGCGTTGCCCAGCACGCTGACCAGCACCTGTTTCAGCCGCCGGGCGTCGGCCCACAGCATGGGCGTGGGCGGCGGCAGGTCGGCGCCGATCCTCACGTTGCCGGCCTCGGCCCGTTCCCGGACCATGTTCAGGCAGGCGCGCACGATGCCGGCCGGGTCGATCAATTCTTCCCGCAGGGCGACGCGCCCCACCTCCAGGCGCGCCACATCCAGGATGTCGTTGATCAACTGCAGCAGATGCTTGCCCGATTCGTTGATGTCGTGGGCGTATTCGCGGTACTGCGGCTGGCCCACCGGTCCCAGCAATTGCTGGTCGATGATCTCGGAAAAGCCGATGATGGCGTTCAACGGCGTGCGCAATTCGTGGCTCATGGTGGCCAGAAATTCGCTTTTGGCGCGGTTCGCCAGCTCGGCCGCCTGACGGGCGTTGGCCATGGCGTCTTCGGCCTGTTTGCGCGCGGTGATGTCGTGGAACACCTGCAACAGCGAGCTGCCGCCATCGGGGTCGGCGACCCTGGTGACGGTCAGGTCGTAGATGCGCTCGGTGCGCGGCGAGCGCCATTCCACGCTGCGCACGTCCTCGTCCTCGCCGGGCGTCGCCAGCGGCCCGCCGAACACTTCGGCCGCGTCCTGCCCCTCGGTCGCGCCGAATTGCTGGCGCAAGGCGGGGTTGACATAGCGGATGCGGCCTTCGCCGTCGATCAGGGTGATGGCGTCCTTGTTGGCTTCCAACAGGCGGCGGATGTTGGCGTGCTCGCGCTCCAGGGCCAGACGCAGCGAGCGCACCTCGGTGATGTCTTCCTTGATGGCGATGTAGTTTTCGACCCGCCCGCCGGAATCCTTCACCGGCGAGACGGTCATCTGTTCCCAATAGACGCTGCCGTCGCGCCGCTGGTTGACGATCTCGCCCCGCCAGTCATGGCCCTCGCCGATGGTGTGCCACATGTCCGCATAAACATCGGGCGGGGTCGACGGTGAGCGCAGCAGGCGCGGATTATGCCCCAGCACGCTGTCGCGCGGGTAGCCGGTCATGGTGGTGAAGGCGGGATTGACGTACTCGATCTTGCCGGCGGTGTCGGTGATCATGATCGACACCGGGCTTTGCTCGACCGCCCGGAACAGGTTGCGGACCTCGTCCTCGGCCAGAGCGGCGCGGCGCTCGCTGCGGCGAAGCGTTTCCAGCGAGAACGCCACCAGCGCCACCACGCCCGCCACCACCAGGTAAAAGGCGATTTGCGCCGACAGCAGGTTGGCCTGGATGCGGCTTTCCATCTCGGCGGCCAGCGTCTCCTCGGCCCGGCTCAACTGGGCGGTCAATGCA
>DATGXU010000153.1:0-5281 GCA_035298685.1 Magnetospirillum sp.
TTACGAATTGGACGGCGAGCCGGCCCTGGCGCTCTATAAACGCTATCTGGGCGACGAGGCCGACAGCCTGCCCGGCAGCGCGTTGCTGTTCCCGCTGACCGTGCGCCCGCCCGACGACAAGCACAGCGCCGTGGTGCGTACCATCGTCGGCATCGACGACGCCGGCCAAAGCATGACCTTCGCCGGCGACATCCCGCAGGGCTGGGTGGCGCAGCTGATGCGGGGATATTTCGACGGCCTGACCGAAGGGGCCAACCACGCCGGCGAGGCGGCCCAAGCCATGGCGGCGGCCAAGGGCCACACTCTTTCGTTGCTGGTCAGCTGCATCGGGCGCAAGCTGCTGATGGGACAGCGGATCGTCGACGAGGTCGAGGCGGTTGCCGAGGCCACGGGCGACGGCGCCTTCCTCACCGGGTTCTATTCGTATGGCGAGATCGCGCCCCACGGCTTCACCGGCCGTTGCGAGCTGCACAACCAGACCATGACCGTCACCACCATCGGCGAAGGCTGATGCACAAGCTTCTTGAACGACAAATCCGCAAGGCGACGCGGAACTCGGCCGATGGCGGCATCGACGTGGATGTCCTGCTGGATCTGGTGAACCAGTCCTACGAGGAAACCGACCGCGAACGGCGCATGAGCCGTCAGGCCGCCCACCTGATGGAACTGGAGCTGCGCGAGGCCAACCGCCATGCCAAGGACGTGGCCGAGCGTCATCTCAAGGCCATCCTGGATACGGTGGGCGAGGGCGTGGTGGTGGCCGACCACCAGGGCGTCGTCGTCGACGTCAACCGCGCCATGCTGGCCATGTTCGGCTATGACCGCGACGAGATCGTCGGCCAGCCGCTGATCATGCTGATGGAAGCGGCGGACGCCCGCAACCACCATCATCACATCGAACGCTATCAGCGCACCGGCGTGGCGCGGGTCACCGGGCGCGGGCGCGAGGAAAAGGCCCGGCGCAAGGACGGCACGGTGTTTCCCATCGAACTGGCGGTGGGCGATCTTTCCTCGGTGGGCGTGCGCCAGTTCGTCGGCATCATCCGCGACATCAGCGAGCGCCAGCGCCAGCAGGCCGAATTGCAGGCGACCCACCAGCTGTTCCGCGATTTCGCCGAATCGTCGTCGGACTGGTTCTGGGAAACCGGCGCCGACCACCGCTTCACCCGCTTCACCGGCAGCCATCCGGACATGCAAGTGGCGCTGTCGGGGATCTTGGGGCGCACCCGGCTGGAACTGATGCGCGGCAACGTCTCGGACGACGTCATCGCCGAGCATGCGGCGACGCTTGAGGCGCATCGGCCGTTCCGCGACTACACCTATCCGGTCACCCTGGCCGACGGGCGCAAGCGTGTGTTCAAGGTGTCGGGCAAGCCGGCCTTCGGCGGCGACGGCGCCTTTCTGGGCTATCGCGGCACCGCCACCGACATCACCGAGAAGCTGGAGGCCGAAAATCGCCTGAAGCAGATGGAAAACCAGCTGCTGGCGGCCATTTCGTCCATTTCCGAAGGCTTCGTGCTGTACGACGCTTCGGGGCGCCTGGTGGTGTGCAATCAACGCTACCGCGACCTGTTCCCCCATCTGTCCGAGTTCATCAAGCCCGGCGCCCATTTCGCCGAGCTGGTGCGCGCCATCGCCGAGCGCGGCGCCTATGCCTGCCAGGGGCCGGAACTGGAACAGTGGATACAGCAGCGCATCGACGCCCACCGCGAGGCCAGCGGCAGCGAGCTGCTGCAGCATCTGGCCGACGACCAGTGGATTCGCACGGTCGAATACCCCACCGCCGACGGCGGCGTGGTGGGCATCCACACCGACATCACCCAGTCGGTGCAGATGGACCGCGAACTGCACAAGGCCATGGCCGACGCCGAAAGCGCCAACCGGGCGAAAAGCGAGTTCCTGGCCACCATGAGCCATGAAATCCGCACGCCCATGAACGGCATCATCGGCATGACCGGGCTGTTGCTGGATACCGAGCTGAACCCCGAGCAGCGCCATTTCGCCAGCACCATCCGCCTGTCGGCCGAGGCGTTGCTGTCGATCATCAACGAAATCCTGGACTTCTCGCGCGCCGAATCCGGCCGGCTGGAATTCGAGGAATCGCTGTTCGAGGTGCGCCCGCTGGTGGAAGGCGTGGTCGACATCCTGGCCCCGCGCCTCAAGGGCAAGGCGCTGGAGATGACCTATTTCGTGCAATCGGCCGAGAACGCCACCTTCGTCGGCGATTGCGGGCGATTGCGCCAGGTGCTGCTGAACCTGACCGGAAACGCCATCAAGTTCACCGAAAACGGCACCGTGGCCATCGAGGTTAGCTCGACGCCGGACCCCGAGGGCGGTCGCGCCTGGCTGCGCTTCGTGGTGCGCGACACCGGCATCGGCATTCCCCAGGCGGCGCAGGCGCGGCTGTTCACCAAGTTCACCCAGGCCGATTCCTCCACCGCCCGCCGCTTCGGCGGCACCGGCCTGGGGCTGGCCATCTCGAAGCACATCGTCGAGCTGATGGGCGGCCGCATCGGCTTTTCCAGCGCCGAGGGCCAGGGCAGCACCTTCTGGTTCGAGGTGCCGGTCGCCGTGGGCGAGGGCGGGGCGCAGCAATCGGACAACCCGCTGGCCGGCATCAAGGTGCTGGTGGTGGACGACAACGAAACCAACGCCGACGTCTTCCGCCGCCAGCTGGAAAACTGGGGCGCCACCGTCGAGGTCACCGACAACGCCGCCGCCGGCCTGGTGGTGGTGCGCACGGCGCAGCGGTCGTCGGCGCCGGTCAACGTGGTGCTGCTGGACCACCACATGCCGGGCATGAGCGGCCTTGACCTTGCCACGCTGCTGCGCGCCGATGCCGAACTGGGCGGGCTGAAGCTGATCCTGGCGACCTCGGCCGACACGCCCGATCTCAAGGCCCAGGCCGCCCGCCTGCGCCTGGAAGCGGTGGTGACCAAGCCGGTGCGCCAGAGCACGCTGCTCGACCGCCTGCTCGAGGCGGTGGGCCTGCAGCGCGCGCGCCCCGTCGGCCCCAGCCGCCCCGACGAGCCGGCCCTGCCCGTCGGCCCGGCCATGCGCATCCTGGTGGCCGAGGACAACGCCATCAACCAGCAGGTGGCGGTGGGGTTGCTGGCCAAGCTGGGCCACCGTGCCGACGTGGCCGATGACGGCCGCGAGGCGGTGACCCTGGTGGAACGCTGCGACTACGACCTGGTGCTGATGGACATGCAGATGCCGAACATGGACGGCATCGCCGCCACCCAGGCCATCCGCGCGTTGGCCGACGGCAAGGGTCAGGTTCCCATCATCGCCATGACCGCCAACGCCATGACCGGCGACCGCGACATCTGTCTGCAGGCCGGCATGGACGACTATATCGCCAAGCCCATCGACCGCCAGCGTCTGGCCGCGCTGCTGGCGCGCTGGGCCGAACGGGTGGCCGCCTGCCGGCCCGAGCGGCCCCCGTGCATGGCCGCGCCGGTGGCGGAACAGCCCGCGCCCGCGCCGGCCAAGCCGGGGGCGCAGTTGCCCCTGCTGGACGAGGAAGCGCGCGCCGACCTGGCCGACACCCTGGGCGACGACGTGTTTGCGGCGCTGATGCGCACCTTCCAGCAAAGCCTGCCCACCCGCATGCGCGAAATCGAGCATGCGCTGGCCTCGGGCGACGTCCAGGCAAGCATCAAGGCCGCGCACGCGCTTCGCGGCGCCGCCAGCAATCTGGGATTGGCGCGCATGGCCCACTTGCTCGAACGGCTGGAAACCGGTCTCAAGAAGGGCGAGACCGGCATGGACGCCATCTTTGCGGCCATGGTCGAAGCGGCCATGGACACCGTTGAAGCCATCACTTCGGGCGCCTGAAAGGGAAGTTACGCATGCTGGTTCAGATCGTCGACGACAACGACACCAATCTGATGCTGTTCGAGCAGTTGGCGTTGCGTATCGGCCCCGATATCGAGGTGACCACCCACGCCGACCCCGTGCAGGCGCTCGAGGCATGCCGTGCCACCGTTCCCGACATGATCGTGGTGGATTTCATGATGCCGAGGATGGACGGCCACGAATACGTGCAGGCGGTGCGCAAGCTGCCGGGCATGCGCGACGTTCCCATCGTCATGGTCACCGCCGCCGCCGAACGCAGCGTGCGCCAGAAGGCCCTGGAACTGGGCGTCACCGACTTTCTGGCAAAGCCGGTGGACCCGGCGGAGGCGCGGGTGCGCTTTTCCAATCTGCTGGCGCTGCGGCGCGGGCACCTGCAACTGCGCGACCGCAACCGCTGGCTTGCCGACGAGGTGCGCAAGGCCACCGCGACCGTGATCGAACGCGAGCAGGAACTGATCCTGCGCCTGTCGAAGGCGGCGGAATTCCGCGACCCCGAAACCGGCGCCCACATCGTGCGCATGGCCCACTATTCCCAGCTGATCGCCGCACGCATGGGGTTGGGCAGCGAGTTCTGCGACCTGATCCTGAAAGCGGCGCCCATGCACGACCTGGGCAAGCTGGGCATTCCCGACGGCATCCTGTTGAAGCCGGGCAAGCTGACCGACGAGGAATTCTCGGTCATGACCAAGCATCCGTTGATCGGTTATGAAATCCTGTCGGGCAGCAATTCGCAGTTGATCCAGCTGGGCGCCGAAATCGCGCTGTCCCATCACGAGAAATTCGACGGTACCGGCTATCCCCACCGTCTGGCGGGCGAGGCCATTCCGCTGTCCGGGCGCATCGTCGCCGTGGCCGACGTCTTCGACGCGCTGACGTCGGAGCGCCCCTACAAGGCGGCCTGGCCGGTGGAAAAGGCCCGCCAGCTGCTGGTGGACAATGCCGGCAGCCATTTCGATCCGGCCTGCGTCGAAGCCTTTCTGGCCGAATGGGACCAGGTGTTGGCGATCCGGGCCAAGCTGTCCGACGTCGATCAGCCGCTGTTCTAGGCAATGTTGCGGTTCCCCCCTTGGCGGGGGAAACCGGCAATGCCTCATACCAAGATGCGTTGATCGGAACCGATCAACGCAGCCCTCAAGCGGCGGGCGGGTTTCTCCGAAACCCTGGCCTCCCGCGGCATAAGCCGCGCGCCCGCACTTGCGGCCGTCCAAGCGGCGATGAGTGGTCCTCATCGCCGCTTGGTATTACGCGGCGCTCAGAAAGCCCTGCAAGGCCTGTTTCAGGCTGGCGCTTTGGCTGGCCAGATCGCGGGCGGCGGCGGCCAGATGTTCGGCGTTGGTGCCGTTGTCGCCGGCGGCGCTGCTGATGTCGGCGACGGAACGGCTGATGTCTTCGGCGCCGGCGGCGGCTTCCTGAACACTGG
>DATGXU010000154.1:0-7735 GCA_035298685.1 Magnetospirillum sp.
CGGCGCCGGCCAGTCCGGCGCAACCCTCGATTGGGACATGCCGTGGGACGGGCCGCCAGCCGTTTCAGGCCGCGAACATAGGGTCTAGTCCCGCACCACCATCACGCGGCCCAGAACGCCCACGGTTTCCAGATCGCCCACATGGGCGGTGGAATAGAGCATGTGGTCTTCGTAGATAAGCGCCAGCGAGGCCAGCGAGGCGACGCCGCCGCACATTTCCTTGACCAGCCGGTTGTCGAGGCAGCTTTTCTTGGCGTGTTCCACCAAGGCGCGGGTATGGGCGGGCTCGCTGGGATTGGTCGCCGCCAGCACCGCCAGCAGCAACGTTGCCACTCCGGCCGGAACCGCTGCCTTCATCATGGAGAACCGTCCTTGTGCCACCAACCCTGACCCAAGGTTAGTGTTACCGCCGCCATAGAGCCAGTGTCAAAAAGCAGCGGTGCTCAGCCCTTATTCTTCGCGCCGATCTTGGGTTCCTCACCTTTCAGCAGGCGCCGGATATTCGCGTGATGACGAATGAAGCCCAGCACCGCCAGCCCAGCGGCCATGGCCGAGGCCTCCGGCCCGACCAGGAACCAGGCGTAGACGGGCGACAGCGCCAACGCCGACAGCGCCGACAGCGAGGAAATGCGGAACAAAGCGGCAGCCACCAGCCAGGTGCCGCAGGCGGCCAGCCCCACCGGCCAGCACGCGGCGATCAGCGTGCCCAGCGTGGTGGCGACGCCCTTGCCGCCCTTGAACTTCAGCCAGACCGGGAAGTTGTGGCCCAGCACGGCGGCGAAGCCGGCCACCAGCGGCGCATGGCCGCCCACCAACGCCCAGGCCAGGCCGACGGCGATGGCACCCTTGCCGCCATCCAGCAACAGGGTGGCCAGCGCCAGCCCCTTGCGGCCGGTGCGCAACACGTTGGTGGCGCCGATATTGCCCGAACCGATCTGGCGGATGTCGCCCAGGCCGGCCATGCGGGTCAGCACCAGCCCAAAGGGGATCGAGCCCAGCAGGTAGCCGCCGATAGCGGCAGCGATCAGTTCAACCATTCTTGGCAAACACCGTGCGGCCATCGACGACGGTGCGCATCACCAATCCCTGCACCGGGCGGCCGTCGAACGGGGTGTTCTTCGATTTCGAGCGGAACTGCGCCGGATCGACCACCCAGGCGCGATCGGGATCGAACAGCACCAGATCGGCGGCGGCGCCGACCTTGAGCCGGCCGGCCTTGAGCCCCAGCACGTCGGCGGGGGCCGAGGTGACCAGCTTCAACGCCTGCAACAGGCTGAGATGGCCGTTATGGACCAGTTCCAGCGTCACCGGCAGCAAGGTTTCCAGACCGACGCCGCCGAATTCGGCATGGCTGAAGGTCTGACGCTTGGAATCCGCATCCTGCGGCGCATGGTCCGAGGCGATGGCGTCGATGATGCCGTCCTTGAGCGCCTGGACCACCGCCTGGCGGTTGGCCTCGGTGCGCAAGGGCGGCGACAGCTTGGCGAAGGTGCGATAATCGCCCACCGCCAGCTCGTTGAGGGCGAAATAGGGCGGCGCCGTGTCGCAGGTGACCGGCAGGCCCTTGGCCTTGGCCTTGGCGATCACCGCCAGACCTTCCGCCGTGCTGACATGGGCGGCGTGGTAACGGCCGCCGGTCATTTCCACCAGCCGGATGTCACGTTCCAGCATGATCACCTCGGCCTGTTCGGGAATGCCCGACAGGCCCATGCGGGTGGCGATCTCGCCGGCGTTCATCACCCCGGTGGCCAGCGACGGCTCTTCCGGATGCTGCACGATCAGCGCGCCGAAAGTGGCGGCGTAAGACAGCGCCCGGCGCATCACCTGGGCATTGCTGATGGCGCGGGTGCCGTCGGTGAAGGCCAGGGCGCCGGCCTCGGCCAGAAAGCCCATCTCGGCCAGTTCCTTGCCTTCCAGGCCCTTGGTGGCGGCGGCATAGGGATAGACCTTGGCCAGGCCGTTCTTGCGGGCGCGGCGGGCGACGAATTCCACCGTGGCGACCTCGTCGATCACCGGGTCGGTGTTGGGCAGGCACACCATCGAGGTGATACCGCCGGCCACCGCCGCTTCACCGGCCGATTTCAGGGTTTCCTTGTGTTCCTCGCCCGGTTCGCGCAGTTGCACGCGCATGTCCACCAGACCGGGGGCCAGGCACAGGCCCTGGCAATCCACCACGGTGATGCCGGCGGGCACGCCGCCCTGGAACAGCCCCGGCCCCACGTCGGCGATGGCTTCGCCATTGGTCAGCAGGGCGCCGCGGGTATCGAGGCCGGTGGCGGGGTCGAGCAGGCGCGCGTTGACATAGGCGACCAGCCCGGCGGCTTGAGTGCGATGCGGCATCAGACGGCGACCGTGGTGGCAAGGTTGCGGGTCAGCAGGTCAAGGCAGGCCATGCGCACGGCCACGCCCATTTCCACCTGCTCGCGGATCAGCGAACGCTCGACGTCGTCGGCGACGTCGGAATCGATCTCGACACCGCGGTTCATCGGGCCGGGATGCATGATCACGGCGTCGGGCTTGGCGCGGCTCAGCTTGTCGTAATCCAGGCCGAAGAAGTGGAAATATTCGCGGATGGACGGAATGAAGTTGCCGCTCATGCGCTCGTTCTGGATGCGCAGCATCATCACCACGTCCACGTCCTCCAGGCCCTTCCGCATGTCGTGGAAGACCTCGACCCCCATGCGCGCCACGTCGCTGGGCATCAGCGTGCGCGGACCGATCAGGCGTACCCGCGCGCCCATGGCGTTCAGCAGATAGATGTTCGAGCGCGCCACCCGGCTGTGCAGCACGTCACCGCAGATGGCGACGGTCAGGCCCTCGATCCGGCCCTTACGACGGCGGATGGTCAGCGCGTCCAGCAGGGCCTGGGTAGGATGCTCGTGGCTGCCGTCGCCGCCGTTGATCACGGCGCAGTTGACCTTGGTGGACAACAGCTTGACCGCGCCCGAATCGGGATGGCGAACCACCAGCACGTCCAGGTGCATGGCGTTCAGCGTCATGGCGGTGTCGATCAGCGTCTCGCCCTTGGCGACCGAGCTGGCCGAGGTCTGCATGTTGATGACGTCGGCGCCCAACCGCTTGCCCGCCAGCTCGAAGCTGGTGCGCGTGCGCGTCGAGTTCTCGAAGAACAGGTTCACGACCGTGCGGCCGTGCAACAGGTTCTTGCGCTTGTCGTTGGAACGGTTCTGGGCGACATAGCCGTCGGCCAGATCCAGGATGGCGGTGATCTCCAGCGGACCCAAGCCCTGGATGCCGAGGAGATGTCGGTGGGGAAAGCGCGGCTCGGTCATGGTGAGCGAACTATAGGGCCGGCTTATGTCCCCCGCAAGCGGCAGGCGCATGCCCCCGGCACCAATTCCAGGGATGACCGGAGCGGCAAGAAAACTTATTATAAGCCCGTTGCATTCGATTTTCCTTACAAGTTCGCTCAAGGCGCGAAATGCCCGAGGCGCAATTAGACGGAATGGCGGCCGCTCGTGACACAGTCATATGAAAACGTCCGATTGCTGATCGCAGACCCCAGCCCGATGATCCGCACCGGATTGCGGGGCGCCCTATTTTCGGTCGGCTTTCGCACCATCAATGAAACCCAGAGCTTTATTAAGCTGCACGACTTGATCGAGCAGGATGCGATCGACCTGCTGATCACCAGCAGCGAGCTGGAAAGCAACGATGTCGGCTATCTGGTCACCGAGATGCGCAACCACCGCCTGGGAACCAACCCCTTCGTGGTGGTGATCTGCCTGCTTGCCAACGCCGAACCCGACTACGTCAAGCGCGTCATCGATTCCGGCTACGACGACCTGTTGCTGATGCCGGTGCAGCCCGATCAGTTGATCATGCGCATCGAAAAGCTGACGCGGGTGCGTAAGCCCTTCGTGGTCACCCACGATTATACCGGACCCGACCGCCGGTCCAAGCCGCGTGCCTACGACACCCCGTCGGCGCCGCTGCTGGAAGTGCCCAACCCGCTGCGCTTCCGCGCGGAAAATCCCGGCATGAACAGCACCCGCCTGCAACGCGCCGTCACCGAAAGCGCGGCAAACCTTGACCGCATCAAGATCGAACGGCTGGCGGTGCAAATCGACTGGCTGGTCAGCCACGTCCACGCCACCATCCGCGACGGCGTCGCCGCCGACCCCACCGCATTGGCGCCTTACACCGGCAAGCTGAGCATCGTGGCCGAGGATCTGCTGCACCGCCTGCAGGGCACCACCGCCGAACTGCACGCGGCACCGGTTTCCGAGTTGCTGGAAATCGCCAAGCGGCTGGAAATCGACCCGGCGCTGGTGCCGTTCGCACAGATGGAGCGCCTGACCACCCTGTCGCGCACCATCGGCAAATCGCTGGGCGCCCCGGCCGCCGTCGCGCAGACCAGGGCGCCGTGCGCCCCCGAGCCGGTGGCCGGCCCGATGATGCGAACCGTCGCCGTCGTGACCTGAACCGCCGCTGGGGTGGTGTCTTGATCCCGATGGGTCCGGCCCATCGGGACCGGGCCTTATTCGGCCACCGCTTCCTTGGTCTTGCGCGCTGCCGGCTTCTTGGCCGGCGCTTTCTTGGCCGCCGCCTTCTTGGGGGCGGCCTTCTTCTTTTCGGCGCCGTCCTTGGCCTCGGTCGCCTCGCTCGCCTTCTTGGCGGCGGGCGCCTTCTTGGCCGCCGCCTTGCGGGCGGGCTTGGCCGGTGCCTTGGCCGCCTTGGCGTCGATCAGGCGGATGGCATCCTCGAGGGTGACGTCGTTGGGATCGGTGTCCTTGGGCAGGGTGGCGTGGATGCCGTCCGACGACACATAGGGGCCATAGCGGCCTTCGTGCACAGTGACCGGCTTGCCGGCGCGCTCTCCCAGGGTCTTCAGCGGCTCGGCGCCCTTCTTGGCGCGGGCCTGGGCCAACAACTCGACGGCGCGGTTCATACCCACGGTCAGCACGTCGTCGTCCTTGCCCAGCGACTTGTAGACGCCGTCATGCAGCAAATAGGGGCCGAAGCGGCCGACACCGGCGGAAATCTTCTTCCGGCTCTCGGGGTGGATGCCCACCTCGCGCGGCAGTTCCAGCAGCTTGCAGGCGATGTCGAAGGTGACGTCGGCGGGGGCAAGGCCCTTGTACAGCGACACCCGCTTGGGCTTGGCGCCCTCGCCCAGTTGCACGTACCAGCCATAGGGCCCCTTGCGCAGGGTGACCATTTCGCCGGCGGTGGGATGGCTTCCCAGTTCCTTGGGCCCCTCGCCCGCCTCGGCCGGGTTGTCGCCGTTCTCGCCGGCCACGCCCAGGGGGCGGGTGAAGCGGCATTCCGGATAGTTCGAGCAGCCGATGAAGGCGCCGAACTTGCCCAGCTTCAGCGACAGCCGGCCGGAATTGCAGGTCGGGCACAGGCGCGGATCGTGGCCCGAGCCGTCCTCGGGGAAGAAATGGGCGCCCAGTTCGGCGTCCAGCGCCTCGATGACGTCGGAAATGCGCAGTTCCTTGGTGCCGTCCACCGAGGCCGAGAACGCCTTCCAGAAATCCTCGAGCACCTTGCGCCAGTCGATGTGGCCGCCGGAAATCTCGTCCAGCTGGTTTTCCAGGTCCGCGGTGAAGTTGTACTCCACATAGCGGCCGAAGAACTGTTCCAGGAAGGCGGTGACCAGACGGCCGCGATCCTCGGGGATGAAGCGGCGCTGGTCCAGGCGCACGTAATTGCGTTCCTGCAGCACCGACAGGATCGAGGCATAGGTGGACGGGCGGCCGATGCCCAATTCCTCCATGCGCTTGACCAGGCTGGCTTCGGAATAGCGCGGCGGCGGCTGGGTGAAGTGCTGGTCGGGGCGGACGCCCTGGCGCTTCATGTCCTCGCCTTCCACCACGTCGGGCAGCAGGCGTTCGGATTCGTCGTCATCGGCGCCATGGGCGGGGGCGTCGTCGCGGTCCTCGCGATAGACCTTGAGGAAGCCGTCGAACACCACCACCGAGCCGTTGGCGCGGAAGACGATGTTGCGGTCGTCAGAGGCGATGTCCACCGCCACCTGATCCAGCTCGGCCGCCGCCATCTGGCTGGCCACCGTGCGCTTCCAGATCAGTTCGTACAGCTTGAGCTGGTCGCGATCCAGATAGCGGGCCACCTGGTCGGGGCGGCGGAACATATCCGTCGGGCGGATACATTCGTGGGCTTCCTGGGCGTTCTTGGCCTTGGTCTTGTACAGGCGCGGCGATTCGGGAACGTAGCCCTTGCCGAAATCCTTGCCGATCAGGTCGCGGGCGGCGGCGATGGCCTCGGCCGCCATCTGCACGCCGTCGGTACGCATATAGGTGATCAGACCCACCGTCTCGCCGCCGATGTCCACGCCCTCGTACAGGCGCTGGGCGATCTGCATGGTCTGCTTGGCCGACATGTAAAGCTTGCGGCTGGCTTCCTGCTGCAGGGTGGACGTGGTGAAGGGGGCATAGGGGTTGCGCCGCGCCTTCTTGCGCTCGACCTTTTCCACATGGAAGCGCGACGCCTCGATGGCCGCCTTGGCGGCCAGGGCCTCGGCCTCGTTGGGCAGGGCGAACTTGTCCAGCTTCTGCCCGCCCAGATGGGTCAGGCCGGCGGTGATCAACTGGCCCTTGGGGGTCAGGAAGTCGGCGGCGACCGTCCAGTATTCCTGGGTCTTGAAGCGTTCGATCTCGGTTTCGCGCTCGCAGATCAGGCGCAGCGCCACCGACTGCACACGCCCGGCCGAGCGCGAGCCCGGCAGTTTGCGCCACAGCACCGGCGACAGGGTGAAGCCGACCAGATAGTCGAGCGCGCGGCGCGCCAGATAGGCATCCACCAGATCCTGGTGGATGTCGCGCGGATTGCGCATGGCTTCGGTGACGGCGCTCTTGGTGATCTCGTTGAAGACCACGCGCTTGACGTCCTTGCCCTTCAGGGCGCCGCGATCTTCCAGCACGCGCTTGACGTGCCAGGAAATGGCCTCGCCCTCGCGATCCGGGTCGGTGGCCAGGAACAGTTTGTCGGCCTTTTTGACCGCGCTGGCGATTTCCTTGATCTGGCGCTCGGACTTGGCGTCGGTTTCCCAGTCCATGGCAAAGCCCTCGTCGGGCTTGACGCTGCCATCCTTGGCCGGCAGGTCGCGGATGTGACCATAGGACGCGATCACCTGGAAATCGCTGCCCAGGTATTTGTTGATAGTCTTGGCCTTGGCGGGAGACTCGACGACGACGACCTTCATCCGTACCCGATGGTGCGAGGAAACCAGTGTGGGAGGTCCGGGCCTAGAGGAACGCCAGCAGAGAAACCTGATTGCCGGGGTGACGCTCCAGGCGGCCGGCCAGCTCCAGTTCGAGCAGGACCAGGGACACCACGGAAGCAGACAATTGGCACTCACGGATGAGCAAGTCAACCGTCACAGGAGATGGCCCCAGGCTTTCCAGCACCAGCGCCCGTGCCCGCGCCAGTTCCGGCTCGGACGGCTGCGCCCCCGCCGCGCCGCTGAATTCCACGGTTTTTCCCTCGGCCAGGGGCCGGCGCAGCAGGTCGTTCATCACCGCCAATATATCGTTCGCCGATTCGGTCAGCACCGCGCCGTGGCGGATCAGGTCGTTGGGTCCGGCGGCGCGCGGGTCGGCGGGATGCCCGGGCACGGCGAACACCTCGCGCCCCTGGTCGGCGGCCATGCGGGCGGTGATCAGCGAGCCCGACTTCAGGCTGGCCTCGATCACCACCACCCCCAGCGACAGCCCCGAAACGATGCGGTTGCGGCGGGGAAAGTGGCTGGCCC
>DATGXU010000155.1:0-1595 GCA_035298685.1 Magnetospirillum sp.
AGCGGCGGCCCGTGCGGCGATGACGCCGGCAAGAAGATCAAAGGCCGCAAGCGTCACGGGTCGTGTCCCATCAGGTGGTGTAGCTCGGCGGTAGCGAAGCCGCTCGGGAGCGCGCCCTCGACAGCGCCTTAGCGAGCGAGCGGCGTAGCGGTGGTCATCGGCGCTTTCCGGTAGGGTCTGGTTGTCGACACCAACCCCTTTCCGAAAGGACCACCGATGACCGAGGACATGATGAACCTGCGCGCGCTCGTGGAGAAGACCCCGGACGCCGATCTCCTGCGCGAGATGATCGGCTTTGCTGCCGAGAAGCTGATGGAGATGGAGGTAGGCGCGGCCACCGGCGCCGCCTGGGGCGAGAAGTCGCCGCTGCGGACGGCCCAGCGCAATGGCTACCGCGACAGGGACTGGGAGACGCGGGCCGGCACCGTCGAGCTGCGCATCCCGAAGCTCAGGAAAGGCTCCTACTTCCCGGGCTTCCTGGAGCCGCGCCGCATGGCCGAGAAGGCGCTGACGGCAGTGATCCAGGAAGCTTATGTCCAGGGCATTTCGACACGCTCGGTCGACGACCTGGTCAAGGCCATGGGCATGTCGGGCATTTCGAAGAGCCAGGTCTCGCGGCTGTGCGAGGAGATCGACGGCAAGGTGAAGGCCTTCCTCGAACGGCCGATCGAAGGTGACTGGCCGTATCTGTGGATCGATGCGACCTATCTGAAGGTCCGACGTGGCGGGCGCATCGTTTCCGTCGCGGTCATCATCGCGGTCGGCGTCAACAGCGACGGCCGGCGCGAGGTTCTGGGCATGGAGATCGGCACGTCGGAGGCCGAACCGATCTGGACGGAGTTCCTGCGCAAGCTGACCCGCCGCGGGCTCCGAGGCGTGAAGCTGGTCGTCTCCGACGCCCATGAGGGACTGAAGGCGGCCATCACCAAGGTGCTCTCGGCCACCTGGCAGCGCTGCCGCGTCCACTTCATGAGGAACGTGCTGGCGCATGCCGGCAAGAGCGGTCGCCGCGTCGTCTCGGCCTTCATCGCCACCGCCTTCGCCCAGGAGACGCCCGAGGCGGCCAGCGTCCAGTGGCGCGCCGTCGCCGACCAGATCCGTCCGAAGGTGCCCAAGCTTGCAGCCATCCTCGACGACGCCGAGCCGGACGTGCTCGCCTACATGACCTTCCCGAAGGAGCATCGGGCGAAGCTCCACAGCACCAATCCGATCGAGCGGCTCAACGGCGAGATCAAGCGGCGCACCGATGTCGTGGGCATCTTCCCAAACGACGACGCCATCGTCCGTCTCGTCGGCGCGCTGCTGCTCGAACAGAACGACGAATGGGCCGTCCAGCGCGCACGCTACATGACGCTGGAAAGCGTCGGCCAGTTGAGTGATGATCCCCTCATCAGCCTGCCCGCAGTGGCGCGCTGATCAGCCCGGCCCATGCCGGAAAACACGGCGACCAATGCCGCCAGCTACACCACGTCCTGGGACACGATCCCTGCATGTGCCGCCAAACCATCTTGTTCAGAGTCGTCCAGATATTCTCGATGCGCTTGGCGGCGCCGTTGTAGGGCAGCGAGGGGATGACGCGGGTCTTGCGCCCGCTG
>DATGXU010000156.1:0-4157 GCA_035298685.1 Magnetospirillum sp.
GCTCGTACAGCATCTCGTGCACCAGGGCCATGGCCGCGATGCGCGCCAGCGTGTCATCCAGCGCCTGTTCGGCGCCGGGGCCGAAATCCCGTGATTTCAAAGTCAGCAGGCTGGAGACGATCTGCAGATTGTTCTTCACCCGATGATGGATTTCCGTCAGCAGCCGGTCCTTCTGGGCCAGGCGCTCGTGCAGTTCGTTCTTGGCCTCTTTCAGCGAGGCGCTTTCGATGATCTCCCACCGGCCCTGGCGGCGGATCATGGCGAAGTCGTGGTTGCGCACGACGTCGAGAATGTCGCGCCCCGTCCCCTTGGTGATGCAATAGCTGCACAGGCAGGTGATGCGGCGGCCCATCAGCACCCGATGAAGGCGTTCCTCGTAATCGGCGAAGTCGCTGAAGTCCTGCGGCGTATCCAGCCAGAAGGTGTTGCCGGTGATGCGCAGGCCGCCATAGCCGCGATCCAATGCCAGCTGCTCGCGCCGCAGCCAGCCGTCGATCACCGCTTGCGCGTCGAAGCCGCCGGCAGCCTTGTACCAATCGTCATGGCCGATGATCTCGATCTGCCCCTGGGCCATGCGCCATTCCAGATCGGGAACGACCGCCTTGAGCGTAGCGAAGGCCTGATCCTCCTTGAAGGGCTCGGAGGTGACCCACAGGCATTGCTCGTTGTTGCGCAGGCCGGCGGCGATGAATGGCACCACTGCCTCGGCCAGGTCGTCGGCGCTTTCATAGAAATGGCTGTAATGGTTTCCAAGGCTAAGACGGCTTAGGCCCGCAAGGTCGGCAAAAGGAGACCTATCAAAAATCATATTACCTTCCTCATATAACAAAAGCCATTAACCGCACAACGAACAGCATAAGTGTTTGGATACTTGCCACATGAGACTAATCGGTCGATCTAAAATCTTCCACACAATTCACCATCACCCACCCATTACATATTTGCATGTGGAAACAGTTTTCACCCCTTTGCCCCCTTGAGATTTGTCAAGACACATTTTCGATGCACATAGACGAATACCAAGGCATTACTCTTGACGGTTGAAATGCCCAGCAAAGCACAAAACAATCAGCGTCAAGCTACGGCGCCCACCTGATTGACCGAATGGTTTAGGCATGCCACCCTGATCTTCTATCTCTATTGGTGGGAAATTTAACCATGAAGAAGATTGCTTTGACCGCGTTTGTGGCGGCTTGCTTCGCTGTGCCCGGTATCGCCATGGCTGACGACTTCGTGTCGGCCTGCGTTGCCTCCAGCATGGGCCTTCCGGATGCGGACAAGATCTGCAAGTGCACCTCGGACAAGGTGACCGGCGCCGATCGCTCCAACGCGATCAGCATCATGAAGGCCACCACCGAGGCCATGCAGAAGGGCACCATGTTCGACGCCAGCAAGCTGACTGCCGACAAGCAGCAGAGCCTGCTGGTCGTCGCCAGCGCCCAGGCTTCGTGCCTTTCGGTGAAGTAAGGTGTTTGGCAGCCGCGCCCTCGGCGCGGCTGCCATCTCCCTGCCCCGCCTACCGGGCTAGGCCGACGGCTTGACCGGCCAAAGGCGCCGCAATTCGGCACGACGCTGCCCGGCACGCCCGCCGAAGATCAGCTTGCGCAGCGGATCGAGCGGATGCATCCGCCAGCGCCGGCCATCGATGATGGTGACCTCGCCCGCCGGGCAAATGGCGTGCAATCCCAACCCATAGGGCTGTACCGGCCCGATACGGCGAACCACCTCTTCGCGATAGGCGGTGGGTGACAATTCGACCACGCGATTGAACACCAGCGCCCCGCCATAGGTGGCCGAGCAATCCTGCGCCGGGCGGATCAGCGCCGCCCCGTCACGGAACAGCGGCCCGGCCGGGCGCGCCGAGGCCGCACGGCGCACCACCGGATTGAGCGGGTGCGGCGTCCACGGCCCACGCGGATGCGGGGCGTGATACACATACAAATTGGCCATGGGGCGCCGCCCCGGATGGCAACAGAACATCCACCACCGCTCGCCGTCGTGGTGAAGGGCGGCATCCACCATGGTGGCGCCGTCAGGGGTCAGCATGGTGTCGAACCGCCAGCTGCCGCCGTCCTCCACATAAAGGCTGGCGGCGCCCGCCTCCCACGTCTCGCACAGCAGATAGCGGCGGCCGTCCACCTCGAACGCGAATGGGAACGACATGTGGGCGTCGGCGCTCAGCAGCGGCTTGAGATCGACCCAGCGGCGGCCGCGCGCCGGGTTCAGGCGGCCCGACCAGATGTCGGCCTTACCATGGATATAGCTCATCCGCTCGGCGAACAGGCGCCAGCCGCCGTCGGGCTCGGGCAACACGAAGGGATCGGCGAGAAAGGTCCACACCGGCGGCGCCAGCCAGCGCACCGGCGCGGTCAGCCCGTTGCGCACGATGTCGACGGCACTCTGTTCGACCAGCCCCAGACTCCAGACGTCGTGGCCGAACAGCCGCCTGATCTGGTCATGCCAACGAGTGAATTTCATCAAGGCGCCTTTGGACAAACTGCAACGATCAGGCCCATGGCCCAGGCGTTCCCGAATAGGACATGAGGATTGCCGGGAATTCAACGGTTTCGACGAGGTGCGAACACTACGCCCCCGCGCCAGATGAGGGGCGATCAATTATCCATGACCCGAACTCGTTTGCCCGCGCCAGGCCCGCCCGCAAGACTGGTTGCCATCCAAGGCGGGGCACCGGCCCGCCCGTCCATCGCAACCATTCTCGCTCACGGAGGCCCCTTTGCCTGCTGTCAACCTTGTCCTGCCCGACCAGATGCCCGACCACCGCCGCAACGCCGTTTCCGAGGGCGTCCACCTCGCCCTGGTCGAGGAGTTCGGCGTGCCCCGCAACGGCAAGTTCCACATGGTTTCCACCTACAACCCCGCCGGCACCCAGGTGGACGGCACCTTCCTGGGGGTTCCGCGCGGCCCCAATTTTTCCATGATCCAGATCTTCGTCATGGATGGGCACAGCGAGGGCGAAAAGCGCAACCTGATCCGCAAGATCCGCGCCAACCTGCTGGCCGAGGCCAGCCTGACGCCCGAGGATCTCTTCATCAACATCGTCGATTCGCCCAAGGAAAACTGGTTCTGCATGGTGAAGTGACGTGGAAGGCGCGCCGGTGGCAGGTGGGCCACCGGCGCGCTCACGGCGCCTTGTCGCCCTGCGCCGACTGGCTTTTCAGCTCCGCCCTGATCCAGTTGCGGAAGGCGGCCACTTCGGGGCGGACCAGCGATTCGCGGCCGGCCACCAGCCAATGGGCGGTCTCGCACGGCTTGGGCGGCCCGAGAACGGCGACCAGACGGCCCGAGGCGATGTCGGCGGCCACCAGCGGCAGGCGGCCGATCGCCACGCCAAGCCCCTGGGCCGCCGCCTCCAGTGCCATCTGGTAGGTGTCCATGCACAGCGCGCCCTGAAAGTCGATGTCGTCGACGCCGGCCTGCGCCGCCCAGCTTTCCCAATCCTCGGACACGTTGACCACCCGCAGCAGGGTCTTGCCCTTGAGGTCGCTCGGCGCGGCGATGTGCGCGGCCAGAGCCGGCGAACACACCGGCACCAGGCTTTCGCTGGTGAGCCTGAGGGCATAAAGGTCGCCCCAGTCGCCCCGGCCCATGCGGATGCCCACATCGATGCCGTCGCGGGGGAATTCCACCGGCCGGTACGAGGTATCCAGGCTGACCTCGATATCCGGGTGCAGCGCCTTGAATTTCGGCAGGTTGGGAACCAGCCAGCGCACGCCGAAGGTCGGCGCCACGCTGACCGACAGCCGCCCGCTGGGCCGGCGGCCGGGCACCGCCTCGGTGGCCGAGGCCAGCAGATGCAATGCCTCGCGCACCCGGGGCAGATAGGCCACCCCGGCGGCGGTCAGCGTCAGCGAGCGGTTGTTGCGGGCGAACAGCGAGGCGCCCAGCCACTCTTCCAGGGTCTGGATGCCGTGGCTGACCGCGCTGGGCGTCACGTTCAGCTCCTCGGCCGCCATCTTGAAACTGAGATGCCGCCCGGCCGCCTCGAACAGGCGCAGCGTGTTGAGAGGGGGAAGTCTGTAGGCCATGGGTCCCGCCGCGAAGATCGTGGTCCCCATATTCTCCCGGTGCGCGCGGCTGCTTACAAACGAATTACGGTGACGGTTCGGGTGAACAGAATTCACCCGAACCCCTCCCCC
>DATGXU010000157.1:0-5513 GCA_035298685.1 Magnetospirillum sp.
GAACGGCGTCACGCTGGCCAGCCACGACACAAACCCTTCGAGGAAACTGGCGGTGATATGCTGGACCAGCAGGATCGGCAGCGGGAAATCGGCCCCCAGATTGCCCAGCAACTGAACCAGGGCCTGCGGCCCGCCGGTCGACGACACCACCCCCACCAGGGAATAACCCTGGGCCGGGCGACGGGCCACCACCGGGGGTTCGGCAGTGCCGAAGCGCAGGCCGCGATCGATGCCCTGACGCACCACCTTGACCTGACTCATGATCGCCAGCTGGGTGCAAATCCGCAGCGCCATGGATTCGAAGGCGACGTTGGTGACACCCACCGGCTTTTCCACCACCGCCAGCGCGCCGGCCCGCAGCGCGTTCATGGCGATGTTCAGCTCGTCGTCGTCCACGTTCGCCGCCACCACCACGATGGGGGTCGGCCGCTTCGCCATGATCTGCAAGGTGGCATCCAACCCGTTCATGCCGGGCAGGCGAATATCGAGCGAAATGACGTCGGGCTGAACCACGTCCAGCAACGCCAGCGCCTCCTCGGCGCTTTCCACCGCGGCCACCACGTCGAAACGGGCATCCATCCCGATGATGTGCTTCAGCAGCTCGCGCACCACCAAGGAATCTTCGACGATGAGGACTTTGATCTTCGTCATCATAGGATCTGACCGATGGTTTCCAGGAGTTCTTTTTGGTCGAATTTGCGCTTGACCACGTAGGCGTCGGCACCCAACGCCAAACCGCGTTCGCGATCTTCGCGCGCTTCCAGCGACGTCACCAGGATAACCGGCACCTTCTTCAGCGCCTGATCGCTCTTGATGGCCTGCAACAGGCCAAAACCATCCAGGCGCGGCATCTGAATGTCGGAAATGACCAGATCCACATGTTCGGCGCGCAGCTTCGCCAACGCCTCGATGCCGTCGACGGCCAGCCGCACCACATAGCCGTGCGCTTCGAGAATGGATTTCTCGAGCGTGCGGGTGGTCAGCGAATCGTCGACCACCAGGATCACCGGCACCTTGCGCTCGGCCGGCTTTTCCACCGTGGTCAGAACGCGGGTCGAGCCGGATTTGCGGAAGGTTTCCACGATCTCGAAGGGATTGAGCACCAGCGCCACGGCGCCGCTCTCCAGCAGCATTCCGCCCGCCACCATGGTGCCCATGGCCGCCGGCACGCCGATATCCTTGACCAACGCCTCGCGGATGCTCAGGAACTCGTCCACCGCCACGCCGACCCGGCGGTCGCCGTTCTTCAGCACCATCAGCGGCACCACGTTGCGGCTGACCTTGACCGCGGTTTCACCCAGCGCCAGCAGATGCGCCAGCGACAACAGCGGCAGTTGCTGGTTGCCCAGATAGACCACCGACTTGCCCTCGACCGTCTTCACCGCCTCGGCGGGCACCCGGTACAGACGATCGACGCCTTCGGTCGGAATGGCGTAGGTGTGCCCCTGGCACCCCACCAGGAACAGCCGCTGGGTCGACACCGACAGCGGCACCGAGATGCGGAAACGGGTCCCGGCGGGCTCGCGCGGCAGAACCTCGACGGTGCCGTTCATCATGGTCACCGTCTCGCGCACCACCGACAGGCCCATGCCGCGTCCCGCCAGATCGTCCACGCCCCGGTTGGTGGAAAAACCCGGATCGAAGATCAGGTCCACCAGGGACTGCCGCGACAATTCCGCCGCCTCCTCGGCGCTGAACATGCCGATTTCCACGGCCTTGGCCTTGATGGCCGCATAGTTCAGCCCGCGTCCGTCGTCCTCGACGTTCAGCACCAGACGGCCGTCGCTGACGCCAAAACCCAGCATCACCAGCGCGGCCGAGGCCTTGCCGGCGGCCACACGCTCGGCCGGGGTTTCGACCCCGTGGGCCAGCGCGTTGCGCAGCAGGTGCATCACCGGGTCCTTCAGGCCCTGCAGCACCATGCGGTCGGCCTCGACGTCCAACCCCGCCACCTGAACCTCGACCTGCTTGCCCGATTCGCGCGCGATGTCGCGCACCATCTTGCGGAAACCGGCGAAGACGCTTTCGGCCGGCACCATGCGGGCGTCGCGGACTTCCTGCTGCAGATCGGCCGCCAGCTGGCGCAAGGTCCAGCCGGTCCGCTGCTGCTGGCGCCGCGACAGGCGGGCCTGCCGCGCAAGCACGCGCAATTGCTGCTCTAAGGCCTCGGCATGGCGGTCAAGATGGCCGGTGCGCTCGGGGTCGCCGAAATCGCGGGCAAGAGTGGCCGTGGCCTTGCGCAGACGTCGCCACTGCTTGTCCATCTCGGCCAGACGGCGGTCGATGTCCAGCAGATTGTCGGAAACGGTGCGCTGGTTCATGGTTTCGGTCAGCAGCTCGTTTGAACTGCGCAGCAACCGGTCCAGATGCTGGGCCCGCACCCGCACCGTTTCCTCGGCCAGCACCGGCGACTTGGGCGGTTCCGGCTGGCAAACCGGTTCGGGTTCCGGTGCGGCGGCGGCAGCCACTGCCGCCAGGATTTCGGCCGGGACCCGAGGCAGCTCGGGGGCCTTCGCCGGCTCGGCCGGTGCCGGCCGGCCGCCCTCCAGACAGGCCTCGATGGCGACCAGCACTTCGGCGATGTCGGGCGGGGTCTGCCCGCCGACGAAGGCGGTCACCCAATCCTCGATCACGTCGAGCGCCTGGGTGATGACGCCGGCCAGTTCCTTGTCCAGGCGCATATGCCCGCCGCGAATGCGGGCGAACAGGGTTTCAAGCCGGTGCGAAATCTGCTCGACCGGCATCAGATCGACCGCGCGCGCCGCCCCCTTCAGCGAGTGGGCGCGGCGGAAAGTCTCATCCAATTGTGCGATGCCGCTGCCTTCCACCCGCCGAACCAGTTCGTCGACGAGTTTGCGCATGGCCTCCAGGTGTTCGCGATACTCGACCTGGAAGGCCGCCAGCAGCCTTTCGCGGATGACGTTCAAAGCTTGTACTTCTCCAGCGTCTTGGCCAACTGGTCACCCAGCCGGGTCAATTCGACGGCCGCCTTTTCCAATTGTCCGGTCGTGGCGGCCGTTTGCTGGCTGGCCAGGCGGATTTCGTGCAGCGCCTGGGTCACCTGTTCCAAGCCGATCTGCTGCTGGTTGGTGGCGCCGACGATCTGCTGAAAGGCCTGCACGCTTTCCTGGATGTTGTTGGCCATCTGGCGGATGACCTGTTCCGAGACGTTGGTGCGCTCGCGGCCGGTTTCGACGCGCTTCAACGCCTCTTCGGTCAGCATCACCGAGGTGTTGATGCCCTTCTGCGTCTGTTCAAGGATGCCGCGAACCTGGGCGGTGGCTTCCTTGGCCTGATCGGCCAGGTTCTTGATCTCGTTCGCCACCACCGAGAAGCGGCGCCCCGATTCACGGGCGTCGGCAGCTTCGATGGCCGCGTTCAGGGCGACCAGGTTGGACTGTTCGGCGATGTCGTTGACGGTGGCGATGATCTCGCCCACCGCCTGGGTTCGCTCGGACAGGGCGATGATGTTTTCGGCCACGTTCTCGGCCTGCTCGCGAATGGCCTCCATGCCCACGGTGGCGTCGTGCACCGCCTGCAGGCCGGCATGGCCGGATTGCGACACCGCGTCGGCGGTGCCGGCCACCTGGCGCGACCGCTCGGCCACCTGCTTGGACGACAGGTTGATCTGCTCGACGGTGGTGGTGATTTCCTGAACCGCCGCTGCCTGCTGCTTGGTGCCCGCCGCCTGTTCCTGGGTCGATGTCAAAATCTGGGCCGCCGCCAGGGTCAGGTTCTCGCACACCGAACGCGATTGCAGGGCGATGTCGCGCAGCGAGGTCAGCATCTCGTTGAAGGATTCCTGCAAGATGCCCAGCTCGTCGGCGGACTTCACCGGCAACAGGGCCTGACGCAGGTTGCCCTGGGCGATTTCCCTGGCCGCGCGGGCGCAGGCGGCCAGCGGATCGGCAATCTGGCTGCTGAGGATCGCGGAAACGGTCACGCCGGCCAGTGCCGCGCACAACCCGACCAGCGCCTGCCAGAAAATGCCCTGGTTGATGCGCCCTTCGCGGTCGTGCGAGTACATCCGCATGATCTGATCGGCCGATTGCGACACCAGAAGCTGGGCCGCCTGCAGATCCTTAAGCTTTTCACCGCGACGCGGATCATTGGCCGGCAACGCCAGATAGCGGGCCGCTTCCGCTTCCATCTGGCGAATGAGGGCGCCCTGCTCGGTCAGCTTGGCGCGGATGTCGCCGTCGCGGGTCGGCGGCATTTCGCCCTGCAGACCGGTGGTTTCAGCACCGGGAAGCTGGCCGCCGTCCAGCAGAACCGCAAGCGACTCGCGCATCAACCGCGTCGAGGCTTCGTAATCGGCCTGCTGCCCCATGCCCGCCAGCAGCACGTCCTTCATGAACCGCTGGGTCAGCGTGCGCTGACGCGCCGCCAGGCCGCCCACGGTGCCCTGATCCTTCTGCGCGTTCAGAATGACGGCGTTGAACGCGATCAGGCCGCCCAGGACCATGGTGAACAGCACCGCGACGATGATCAGCTTCCGGCGCAGTGTGATCTTCTTCCACACGGAGAACTCGGCGGTTTGCATACTGGTCTTTCCTTCAGGTGACGCGGCGGTAATCGGCCCGGCTGTCCTGGAGCACGTCGAGCGCCAGGATTTGCCTTGTGTCGAGCAGAATCAGGGTTTCAGGGGTGATGCCCGCGACGAATCGCTGCGGCAGGCCGTTGCCGGCTTCGTGCGGCAGGGTCAGCAGGTCCTGGTCGATGAAGCGGATGCGGCTCAGCCCCTCGGCCCGCAAGCCGACCGCACGCCCGGGCCGGCGCAGGAAGATGGCGTAGACCGGCGTTTCCGGAGTGGGCTCGGGCAGGGTCAGCATGGCGTGCAGGTTCAGCACCGGGTGAATTTCGCCCCGCACGTTGGTGACGCCCAGCAGGTGCTGGGTCAGCCCCGGCACCGGCGTCCACGACGCCAGCGGCATGACCTCGGCCAGTTCGGACAACGGCAGGGCATAAACTTCGACGCCGATGCTGAAGCAAAGCACCGCCAGTCCCAGCGGCTTTTCGTCGGCCTGCGTACGCGCCTTGGCCAGACGGCGGGCCCGGACTTTCAGCACCTGTTCGACAAAGGCGGGATCGTCGGCGACAAAACCCGACGCCAGTTGCCGATGCAGGCGTTCGACCAGTCCCAGTCCCCCCATCTGCCCGTTCATGACGCCCCAATCAGGTCAAGATGCATGCCGACGGTTTCACGCAATTGGCCCACGGTGATGGCATCGCCGTGATCCACAGGATGGTTGTCAGGTAATTGCTGAAGCAACGCCAGGACATTACGGAAAGAGCGGCTTGCCCCGGAAAGCTCGTCCCGCCGCCACAGGAACAACCCCAAATGATAATGCGGCAGAACGAAATGGCGGTCGAGATAAATGGCACGCCGCAGAGATGTTTCGCAACCGTCCAAATCCCCCAACTGCTCGGCCACCAGCGCACGGTAGAAATGGGCGTGGGGGTGAAGTGCGAATTCGGCAATCAGCGCGTCGCACGCGGCCAGGGCTTCGACC
>DATGXU010000158.1:0-2141 GCA_035298685.1 Magnetospirillum sp.
CTTAACGCCCGACGAAGTGCGGCGGACGCTTTTCCAGGAAGGCGGCGATGCCTTCGCGGATGTCCTCGGTGGGCACGCACAGGCCGAAATGGGTGGCTTCGATGGCCAGACCCTCGTCGATGGGAACGTTGAGGCCACGGCAGACCGCCCCCAGCGTCGCCGCCACCGCCAGCGGCGATTTCTCCATGATGCGCCGCGCCAGCGCCTTGGCGGCGTCCAGCAGCTCGGCATGGGGAACGACACGGTTGACGAGGCCGATTTCCTCGGCGCGTTTAGCCGAGATGGGGTCGCCGGTCAGCAGCATTTCCAGTCCGCGCTTGCGCCCCACCAGCCGGGGCAGACGCTGGGTGCCGCCGAACGGCGGCGGGAAGCCCAGGATGATTTCCGGTTTGGCGAAGCTGGCTTCCTCGCTGGCGACGGCAAGGTGCATGGCCTCGGTGATCTCGCAACCGCCGCCGAAGGCAAGGCCGTTCACCGCCGCGATGATCGGCTTGGGGAAGCTTTCCAGCCGCGCGGTCAGGCGCTGGCCGCGCCGGACGAACTCGCGCAGCGCCGCTTGCGTCCCCTGGGCCACCACCGGGCCGAAGCCGGCGATGTCGGCACCGGCGGAAAACGCCCGGCCGCTACCGGTGATGATGACCGCGTTCACCTCGGGGTCACGCTCGACGGTATCCAGCAGCGCCTGCAGGGTATCGACCACCTCGAAGCTCAGCGCGTTCAGCTTGTCGGGGCGGTTCAGGGTGAAGACGGCGATGCCGTCGGCAATGGAACAAAGCACCACTTCGGACATGGAATATTCCTCCGTTTATTGAATATCGTCGTTAAGGCGCAGCCAGGTGGTCTTGACCTGGGTGTATTTGTCGAAGGCATGCAGCGAGCGGTCGCGGCCGCCCGAGCCCGATTGCTTGACGCCGCCGAACGGCACGGTCATGTCGCCCGCGTCGTAGCAATTGACCCACACCAGCCCGGCGCGCAGGGCGCGCGACACCCGGTGGGCGCGGTCGAGGCTGGACGTCCACAAACCGGCGGCCAGCCCATAGCGGCTGTCATTGGCCATGCGCACCGCCTGGGCTTCGTTCTCGAACGTCATCACCGACAGCACCGGCCCGAAGATTTCCTCGCGCGCGATGGTCATGTCGGGGGTGACGTCGTCGAAGATGGTCGGCAGGATGAAATGGCCGCGGTCGTTGACGGTGACGCACCGGCCGCCGGTCACCAGCCGCGCCCCTTCCGCCCGCCCGGCGGCGATGAATTCCATCACCCGCTCGCAATGGCGCCGGTCCACCATGGCGCCCATGCGGGTGCCCGGGTCCAGCGGGTCGCCCGGTTGCAGCCTTGCCGCGTGGGCGAGAACCGCCTCGATCAGGCGATCCTTGATGCCGGCTTCGACCAGCAGGCGCGAGCCGGCGTTGCAGACCTCGCCCTGATTGAAGAAAATTCCGAAGGCCACGGCGCGCGCCGCCCGATCCAGGTCGGCGCAGTCGGCGAACACCAGGTGCGGCGACTTGCCGCCGGTTTCCAGGCTCACCTGCTTCATGTTCGAGCGGGCGGCGTATTCCAGGAACATGGCGCCCACCGCCGTCGAGCCGGTGAAGGTCAGGCAATCCACGTCCGCGTGCAGGCCCAGGGCCTTGCCGGCCACCTCGCCATAGCCGGGGACTACGTTGAAGACGCCCGGCGGCACGCCGGCTTCCAGCGCCAGTTCGGCCAGCCGCAGGGCGGTCAGCGACGATTGTTCCGCCGGCTTCAGCACCACCGAATTGCCCGCCGCCAGAGCGGGCGCCACTTTCCACGACGCGTTCAGCAGCGGGAAGTTCCACGGCACCACCGCGCCCACCACTCCCACCGGCTCGCGCGTGATCAGCGCCAGCGCCGATCGGGAAGTGGGGGCGATCTCGCCATAGACCTTGTCGATGGCTTCCGCGTACCAGGCGAAGGCGTCGGCGGCGCCGGGGATGTCGACGGCGATGGCGTCGCGGATGGGCTTGCCCATGTCCATGGACTCGGTCAGCGCCAATTCCTCGCCGTGGCCCCGGATTAGCCGGGCCAGTTCCAGCAGCACCGCCTTGCGGTCCGCCGGGGACTTGCGCGACCACCGCCCGTCCTCGAAAGCGGCGCGGGCGGACCGCACTGCCATATCC
>DATGXU010000159.1:0-3234 GCA_035298685.1 Magnetospirillum sp.
GAACGGCGATTACCATGCCGTCACCATGGCCGATGCGGGGCTGGGGCCGGTGCTGCTGCTTGGCCTGGGGTGGAGCTTCCTGGCGCGCGCCGGGCGGCCCAACCGCTGGGCGCTGGCCTTGGCGCTGATGTTCGGGCTGGGCGCCATCCTGCGCACCAATTCGGGCAGCCAGTTGACGTCGCTGGTGTGCTTCCTGGCCCTGGTGCGCACGCTGATGCTGTTGCGCGACCACCGCTCGCTGCGCCTGTGCATGGTGGCTGGGCTGCTGGCGGCGGCGGCATCGTCGCTGCGCCACCTCAATCTGCCGTTTCCGCTGTTGTTGTTGCTGGCGTTCCTGCCCGGGCACTTCCGGCAATTCGGCTGGCGGGGCGTGCTGCGCGACGGCGTGGTGGTCGGAGTGTCGTGGCTGGTGTTTCTGGCGCCGTGGATGGCGGCGTTGTACGCCAGCAACGCCACCCCGATCTATCCGCTGATCAAGGGCTACCACAATCCGGCGTTCAACTTCGCCATGCCCACCGAAGGCTGGCGCCAGATTGTCGAGACGCTGGGCGGGGTGATGCTGCAATCGCAGATCCCGGCCATGCTGGCGGTGGTTCCGGCGGCGCTGCTGCTGGCCCGCGACCGCACTGTGCGCAACGTCCAGTGGGCGGCGCTGGCCGGGGCGGCGATCATCGTCGCCTCTTTCCCCGCCGCGGCGCCGCTGCACATGGCGCGCTACATCCAGCCGACGCTGGCGACGGCGTGTTTCCTGGCCCTGATGCATCTGGTGGGGGACGGCGTGCTGTCGTCGCGGGTGGTGCGTGGCGCCATCGCCGCCTGCGTGGTGCTGGGGCTGGGCCATGTGGCCGTGGTCGATGTGGACTTGCTGTGGACCGAGGCGAACCACACCCGCCCGCTGCATTATTCCCGCGAACTGATCGAGGAACGGCTGGCCGCCTATGCCGAGGGCCAACGGCAGGTGCCGGCGGGTGCGCCCATCTTCGTCTACGTCTCGGCGCCGTTCGGCTTCGATCAGGGGCGCAACCGCATCCTCAACGCCGACGAGCCCGGCCCCGTCAGCCCGCCGCCGGGCCTGCCGTTCTTCAAGGGCGGCGAGGCGGTGGCCGCCTATCTGCAATCCCTGGGCATCCGGCATGTGGCGTTCGAGGATTACGATACCGCCGCCACCTGGTGCATCAGCCCCGCCGGCATCGATACCATCGTCGAGCCTCTGTGGCAGCCGTGGAAGCCCTATCTGTTCGATCTGATGGCCAACATGCGGGAATTGGGCCGTACCCGGCGGGTTCTTTACGCCTCTCACGGGGTGTGGGTGGTCGATCTGGGCGAGCCTGTCGCGCAAACGCGTGCCGGTGCTGCTTTGCACATTCCTTGAAAAGCGGGCCAACCGCGTTTAGAAGCGTCGGATGGCTTGAGACGGAGTAAGACGTGAAGTACGTCAGCACGCGGGGGCAGGCCCCCGTTCTCGATTTCGACGATGTCCTTTTGGCCGGTCTGGCGCGCGACGGCGGCCTGTACGTGCCGGAAAGCTGGCCCAGCTTCACCCCCGACCAGATTCGCGCGCTGCGCGGGTTGCCCTATGACCAACTGGCCGCCAAGGTGATGGCGCCGTTCGTCGCGGGCTGCCTGACCGAAGCCGAACTGGCCGCCATGGTCGCCGACGCCTATGCCGGCTTCACCCACCCGGCGGTGGCGCCGCTCAAGCAGATCGGCCCCAACCAGTGGGTGTGCGAGCTGTTCCACGGCCCGACGCTGGCGTTCAAGGACTACGCGCTGCAACTGGTCGGCCGGCTGTTCGACCATGTGCTGAAGAAGAAGGGCCAGCGGGTGCTGATCGTCGGCGCCACTTCGGGCGATACCGGCTCGGCCGCCATCGAGGCCTGTCGCGACCGCGAGGCGGTGGATATCGTCATCCTGCATCCCAAGGGCCGCACCTCGGACGTGCAGCGCCGCCAGATGACCACCATCCAGTCCGCCAACGTGCGCAACCTGGCGGTGGAAGGCACCTTCGACGACTGTCAGGACATGGTCAAGGCGCTGTTCAACGACCACGCCTTCCGCGACCAGTTCAACCTGTCGGCGGTCAATTCCATCAACTGGGCCCGCGTCATGGCGCAGGTGGCCTATTACTTCGCCGCCGCCGTCGCCCTGGGCGCGCCCGACGTTTCCATCAGCTTCTCGGTGCCGACCGGCAATTTCGGCAACGTCTTCGCCGGCTATGTGGCCCGCAAGATGGGGCTGCCCATCGACCGGCTGGTGGTGGGGTCCAACACCAACGATATCCTGACCCGCTTCTTCGAAACCGGGAACATGGTGGCCGACGGCGTGGTGCCCACGCTGTCGCCCAGCATGGACATCCAGGTGTCGTCCAACTTCGAACGTCTGGTGTTCGACTATGTGGGCCGCGAGGGCGCGGCGGTGGACAAGCTGATGGCGGAATTCCGCACGACCGGCACCATGACCATGCCCCAGGGCGCGTTCGCCGCCATGGGCGAGCTGTTCGAAGGCCATCGCTTCGACGACGAGGCGACCTTGGGCTTGATGCGCTCGATCAAGGCCGATACCGGCGAAACGCTGGACCCCCATTCGGCCATCGGCGCCGGCGCCGGCCTTAAGGCCAAGCTGCGGGCCGGCAGCCCCATGGTGGCCCTGGCCACCGCCCATCCGGCCAAGTTCCCCGACGCGGTGGAAAAGGCCACCGGCCAGCGTCCCGGTCTGCCGCCCCATCTGGCCGATCTGTTCGAGCGGCCCGAGCGGTACGACGTCATCGCCAACGACCTTGCCGCCGTCCGCGACTACGTGACCGCCTTCGCCAAGGGGCGCCGCTGATGGATATCCGCGAAACGGTCCTGCCTTCGGGTCTGCGCGTGGTCAGCGACCCCATGGCGACGGTGGAAAGCGCGTCGCTGGGCGTGTGGGTGGATGCCGGCACCCGGCACGAGCCGCCCGAGATCAACGGCATCTCGCACCTGCTCGAACATATGGCGTTCAAGGGCACCGAACGCCGTTCGGCCCGCGACATCGCCGAGGAAATGGACGCGGTCGGCGGTCATCTGAACGCCTATACCGCCCGCGACCACACCGCCTATTACGCCAAGGTGTTGAAGGAAGACACCGGCCTCGCCCTGGATATCGTCGCCGACATCCTGCAGCATTCCACCATGGATGCCGAGGAACTGGCGCGCGAGCAGGACGTGGTGGTGCAGGAAATCGGCCAAGCCAACGACACCCCCGACG
>DATGXU010000160.1:0-5312 GCA_035298685.1 Magnetospirillum sp.
GTGCACCACCGCCAGCACGCTGGCCCCCGCCGCGCCGTCGGTCCATTCCAGCCAGCCCAGCAGCGGCGGGGTGTTGGCGAAAGGCGACGTCTCGGTGAGGTAACGGCCCATCTCCACCTCGGGATTGGGGCCGGCATGGGGGCGGCGGATCAGCTTGAGCACCATGGCTTCGCCGATGATGGCCGAGTTGTTGGATTGCTCGACGCCGATGCGCTGAATGTCGGGCGCCTCGGGAAGCTCCATGCGGTCCAAGGCGCCGGTGGCATGGCCGACCAGCGCGCCTTCGGGGCCGGGCAGCACCGCGCGGGCCCGCATGACCTCAAGCATGGCCAACAGGAAATCGTCGTCGCAGAAACCGTCGCACAGCGCGCCCACGCGCGGCCCGGTGCGCAGCCGCGCCAGGGTGTAGCCGCCGGGTGCGGCGTGCGAGGCTTCCTCGCCGCCGGCGCCCCAGCCCTGCGCCATGGGCAGCAGATAGGTGCTGAGATTGCCGTCGGCCCGCCGCACCCCCACCTGGGTGATCAGCCATTCCCCGCGCGAGGTGGACAGCAGCGCCCACCGCAGCAATTCCGCCGCTTCCATCCCCACGTCCCGGTCGGCGAACCAGCGGCGCAGCTGCAGGTACGGCGGCAGCACGTCATGTTCCAGCACGCGGCGGCCGACGCCGGTCAGCAGGCTGGAAAAGCCCTCGCGCATCACGATGGTGACCAGTTCCGACATGGCGCCGGGAAGGTCCACGTGCCAGGCCGGCGGCTCGGTTTCCGCCGAAAGCAGGAACCAATAGAAGCCGTAGCCGGGCATGGTCAGGAAATAGGGCAGTTCGCCGATGGGTGGAAAAGTCGACTGGCCGGTCAGCTCCACCGGCACCCGGCCACGAAAGGCGCCCAAATTCAGCTCCACCCCCTGGGCGGCGCGCGACAGGTTGCACACGCACAGCACGGTTTCGTCTTCATAGGCGCGCAGGAAGGCCAGGATCTTGCGGTTGCTGGGATAGAGGAATTTCAGGCTGCCGCGTCCGAAGCACTTGCGCCCGCGCCGTACCGAGATCATCCGCTTCATCCAGTTCAGCAGCGACGACGGCGAGCGGGCCTGCGCCTCGACGTTCACCGCCTCGAAGCCATAGACCGGGTCCTGGATGGCGGGCAGGAACAGGCAGGCGGGATCGGCGCGCGAAAAGCCGCCGTTGCGATCCTCGCTCCACTGCATGGGGGTGCGCACGCCGTTGCGGTCGCCCAGGAAGATGTTGTCGCCCATGCCGATTTCGTCGCCGTAATAGATGATCGGCGTGCCGGGCATGGAAAACAGCAGCGAATTCAACAGCTCGATCTTGCGGCGGTCGTTTTCCATCAACGGCGCCAGCCGGCGGCGGATGCCCACGTTGATGCGGGCGCGGCGATCGGCGGCATAGGTGGCCCACAGATAATCGCGCTCGCGGTCGGTCACCATTTCCAGCGTCAGTTCGTCGTGGTTGCGCAGGAAGATGGCCCATTGGCAATTGTCGGGAATGTCGGGCGTCTGCCGCATGATGTCGGTGATGGGGTGCCGGTCCTCGCGGGCGATGGCCATGTACATGCGCGGCATCAGCGGGAAGTGGAACGCCATGTGGCATTCGTCGCCGCCGCCGAAATAGGGCAGCACGTCCTCGGGCCACTGGTTGGCCTCGGCCAGGAACATGCGGCCGGGATGGGATTCGTCCAGCGCCCGGCGCAAGTGCTTCAGGACGCCGTGGGTTTCCGGCAGGTTCTCGTTGTTGGTGCCCTCGCGCTCGCACAGATAGGGCACCGCATCCAGCCGCATGCCGTCGACGCCCATGTCCAGCCAGAACCGCATGACCGAGATGATCTCGCGCACCACGCGGGGATTGTCGAAGTTCAGGTCGGGCTGATGACTGAAAAAGCGGTGCCAATAGAACTGGCCGGCGGCCTCGTCCCAGGCCCAGTTGGATTTTTCGGTGTCGGTGAAGATGATGCGGGTGCCGCCATAGCGGGTGTTGTCGTCGCTCCAGACGTAATAGTCGCGCGCCAGCGACCCGCGCGCCGCCGCCCGCGCCCGCTGGAACCACGGGTGCTGGTCCGAGGTGTGGTTGACCACCAGCTCGGTGACCACCTTCAGCCCGCGCGCATGGGCCTCGCGCACGAAGGTGCGGAAGTCGCGCAACGACCCGTAGGACGGATGGATGGCACGGTAATCGGCGATGTCGTAACCGTCGTCCTTCAGCGGGCTGGGATAGAACGGCAGCAGCCACAGGGTGTCGACGCCAAGGGCCTGGATATAGTCGAGCTTGTGGGTCAGCCCGCGGAAATCGCCCATGCCGTCGTTGTCGGCGTCGAAAAAGGCTTTGACGTGAAGCTGATAAAAGATGGCGTCTCGGTACCACAGCTGGTCCAAGGTGAGGGCTCCCTGATTGCCCCGCCCCTGCCCCCGCCCCACGGGAAAGGAAGGGAAACGTTCAGAAACAAGGGGTTCGGTAGTCCACGCTGGTCCACACGGTGACACGGAAGATCATGGCCGGGTTGACCTGGGGGTCCAGCCGCACCCGCTGGCCCGCCCCCCGCCACAGGTGCCGCCGGCCCGACAACAGTTCCTCCACCTCGAAGGTTTCCCCCTCGGGCACGCCCATCTCGGCCAGCGGAAAGGTCAGCCGCGCCTCATGGGTGTCGAACGGGTCCAGGCAGACGGCGACGAACACCATGTTCGAGCGGTCGAAGGTGGACTTGCCGTAGAACAGCACCGATGGATCATCGGAGGCGTGGAAGCGCAGGTTCTCGAATTCGTGCAAAGCCGGGTTGTCGCGGCGGATGGCGTTGATCCGCGCGATGTCGGCCTTGATGTTGCCCGGACGGTTCCAGTCCCACACCTTGTGCTGGTACTTCTCTGAATGCAGGTATTCCTCCTTGCCCGGCACCGCCGCCGCCTCGCACAGCTCGTAGCCGTTATAGATGCCGTACAGCGACGACAGCGTCGCCGCCAGCACCAGCCGGATGCGAAACGCGGCCCGCCCGCCGGTCTGCAGGAAGGGCGGCAGGATGTCCGGCGTGGTCGGCCAGAAATGGGGCCGCATGTAGTCGCGGGCCTCGCCCTGGGCCAGCTCGGTCAGATACTCGGTCAGCTCGGCCTTGAAGTTGCGCCAGGTGAAATAGGTGTAGGATTGGGTGAACCCGGCCTTGGCCAGCGCCCGCATCAGCTTGGGGCGGGTGAACGCCTCGGACAGGAACAGCACGTCCGGCGCTTCCTTCTGAACCTGGGCGATCAGCCATTCCCAGAACGGGATCGGCTTGGTATGCGGATTGTCGACGCGAAAGATTTTCACCCCTTCACGCACCCAGAACAGCACCACGTTCAGCAACTCGGTCCACAGCCCGGCGGCGTCCGCGCCGTGGAAGGTGACGTTGACGATGTCCTGGTACTTCTTGGGCGGGTTCTCGGCATAGCGGATGCTGCCGTCGGGCCGCCACAGGAACCAGTCGGGGTGCTGCTTGATCCAGGGATGATCGGGGGCGCATTGGATGGCGAAATCCAGCGCCACCTCAAGCCCGTGGGAACGGGCGGCGGCGACGAAATGGCGGAAGTCGTCCAGCGTTCCCAATTCGGGATGAATGGCGGTATGGCCGCCTTCGACGCTGCCGATGGCATAGGGGCTGCCGGGATCGCCCTCACCCGCCACCAGGGCGTTGTCTGGCCCCTTGCGATGGACCCTGCCGATGGGGTGGATGGGCAACAGATAAACCACGTCGAAGCCCATGCGGGCGATGTCGGGCAGGCGCCGTTCCGCGTCGACGAAGGTGCCCGAGCGGCCGGGGGTTGAGCCCTGGCTGCGCACCATGATCTCGTACCAGGCGGAAAAGCGGGCCGCCACCCGGTCCACCACCACCGGGAACAGGCCGGGATGGCGCACCGCCTGCGACCGGTCGGGCCAGCGCGCCATGATGCCGCGCACCAGCGCCGCCCCCAGCAGATCGGCACGGTCGCCATCGTCGTGGGCGGCGTTGACCTCGGCCAGCACCCGTTCCAGACGGTCGCGGTCGGGGCCGTGCAGGCACGGCAACGCGCTGTTCAGCAGCAGGCGCCCCTCGATCACTTCGACCGTCACCGCCTGGCCGGCCGCACGCTTCTTGGTCAGGTCGTCGCGCCAGGTTTCATAGACGTCCGGCCATGCCTCGACGGTGAACAGGATGCGGGTGTTGCGCTCGAGCCGCACCCGGCCGATCCAGCGGTCGTTATCCTGGTGGGTCATAGGCTCCCACCGCCACGAGGCGTCGCCCGGCTCGCGCCACAGCACCCGCGCCGCCAGCTTGTCGTGGCCGTCCTTCAGGATGTCGGCGGTGACCTCCAACGTGTCGCCGACCTCGCGCTTGACCGCGTACCGGCCGCAATCCACGCATGGACTGACGGCCTGGATCAGGATGCCCGGCGAACGCACGTCGGGCATGCCGTTGGCGGGCGGCGACTCGATTGCGGCTTCCTCGGGTTCCAGACGCAGCAGGCGCACCCCCAGCGGCGACAGCTCGGCCCCCTGCTCGCCCAGGATCAGCTTGAACCGCTCGGCCGGCTGGCCGGCATCGCCCAAAAGACGGGCGGCATCCACCGGCACCGCACGGGTGGGATCGGTATTCATCAGCAGCAATGCCGCATCGTCCTCGTCAGGGCTGAGGCGCAGCAGCGCCACCAGCGGATCGTCGGGCGCGGTCAGCCGATGCTGAGGCCCTTCGGCGTTGAGCGCGGGCGTTTCCGCCTTCAGCCGGTTCAGCCGGGTGACGAAGGGCGACAGATCGTAGTGGTTGGTTTCGCGGTCGGTGGGCCGGGTGGCGACCACGTCGGGCTTGGCCCGCCATCCCCACTCGTACCCCATGGGCATCATCCAGCCGGCCGAGAAGAAGGCGGCGAAGGCGGCACGCAGGCGCGCCCATTCTTCGCTGCGCTCGGGATATTCCGCCGCCAGACGTTCGGTATCGTGGCTTTCGGGAAACGAGATGCTGGGGGCGATGGCCCGCAGGATATCGTATTGCTCGAGCAGCCACGGCTGATGGAAATCCCACCACTTCGACGAATTGAACAGGGTGTCGAACCCCGCTTGCTTCAGCGCCGCGATCTGGTCGGGGGTGCAGCCCAGGGTCTCGGCGGCGAAATGGGCATCGGGGCGACGGGCACGGATGGCGTCGATCAACGGCGCCCACACCTCGGCCGGCACCTGATAGGCGGCATCGCAGCGAAAACCGGCGATGCCCAGCCCGGCGTAATGGGCGGCCACCTTGGTCCAGTATTCGGCCAAAGCGGGACGCAACTCGGCACGGTCGTAATCCAGCCGGGCCAGG
>DATGXU010000161.1:0-3597 GCA_035298685.1 Magnetospirillum sp.
GTGCGCGCCGCCCGCCATGGCGTCGACGTGCTGATTTCCAGCGGCATGAGCTCCATGGCCGACGTGGAAACCGGCCTGGGCGCGCTGGCCTTCGGCTACACCGCGCCGGCGGCCGACCGCCCCGGTCCCGCCGCCTTTTCCGCCGCCCTGGTTTCGGCCGAGGGGCGCGACGCGCTCAAGCGCAAGGTCGGCCTGTTCCACTGCACCAGCAACTACCCGGCCAAGCTGTCCGACGTGAACCTGCGGTCCATGGCGACCCTGGCCGGCGCCTTCGACGTGGACGTGGGCTATTCCGACCACACCGAAGGCTCGACCGTGGCCATCGCCTCGGTGGCGCTGGGCGCCCGCATGATCGAAAAGCACCTGACTCTCGATCGCACCCTGCCGGGGCCGGACCATGCGGCGTCGCTGAACCCGGCCGAGTTCGGCGAATTGGTGCGCGCCATCCGCGACACCGAAACCATCCTGGGGCATGGCTGGAAAGTGCCGTGCCCCGCCGAGCTGGACACCCAGCGGGTGGCGCGCAAGAGCCTGGTGGTGGCCGAAGACATCCGCGCCGGCGAGGTCTTTACCGAAGAGAACCTGACGGTCAAGCGCCCCGGGACCGGCATGCCGCCGGCGCGCTATTGGGACATGCTGGGCCGCACCGCCAGCCGCGATTACCAGGCCGACGACGTGCTTGATCTGCTGCCATGAGCCTGCCGTTCATCATCCTGGGCGGCGGCGGTCACGCGCTGGTGGTTCTGGACGTTCTGGAATCCATGGGCGCCAGCGTTCGCGGCTATTGCGATCCCCAGCAATCGCGGCACTTGCCGGCGACGCTGGAATGGATCGGCAACGACGACGACCTGCTGGCCCTGGGGCCGCAGGCGGCCGTGCTCGCCTGCGGCATCGGCTCGACCGGTTCGGCGAAGGTGCGGCGCGCGGTGTTCGAACGCTTCAGCGCCGCCGGCTTCGGCTTTCCCGCCCTGCGCCACGCCTCGGCCACGGTCAGCCCGCGCGCGCAGTTGGGCGACGGCACGGTGGTGATGATGGGGGCCTGTGTTCAGCCCGGCGCCCGCATCGGTAAAAACGTCATCGTCAATACCGGTTCACGCATTGACCACGATTGCGTGGTAGGCGATCATTCGCACGTGGCGCCAGGTGCGACACTTGCCGGCGCCGTCACCCTCGGGGAGGGGGTGCATGTCGGTGCGGGGGCGACCGTCATTCAAAACAAAAGCGTGGGCATCGGCGCCGTGGTCGGCGCTGGTGCATGCGTTGTCGGCGACGTGCCTGGGGGCGCGCTCGTCATCGGTGTGCCGGCACGGGAACGCCGTGCCGACTCGAATGTGAGGGGATAAAAATGCCTTGGTCGGAGAATATCGTCACGGTCGACAGCACCATGACAAAGGCCGCCGAGATTCTGCAGCACAGCTCCATCAAGCTGGTCCTGGTGGTCGATGACGAAAAGCGCCTGATCGGCACCATCAGTGACGGCGACATCCGGCGCGCCATCCTGCGTGGCGTCGGCATGGACGGCAGTGCCCGTGACATCATGAACGCCAACCCCAAGGTCGCGCGCCTGAACGACGACCGGCAGGCGTTGATCGATCTGATGCATGAAAAAGTCATCCGCTACATGCCGGTGGTGGACAAGAACGGCCATGTGGTCGCCATCGACAGCCTTGATCGCCTCGAGCACGGCGACCGGCGTGACAATATCGTGGTGCTGCTGGCCGGCGGACTGGGCAAGCGGCTGCTGCCGCTGACGCAGAACTGCCCCAAGCCCATGCTGAACGTGGGCGAAAAGCCCATTCTGCAGACCATTCTGGAACAGTTCATCCGCTACGGCTTCCACCGCTTCTACATCTCGGTCAACTATCTGGCCGATCAGGTGACGCAATATTTCGGCGACGGCTCGCGCTGGGGCGTCAGCATCGGCTATATCCACGAGGACAAGCCGCTGGGCACCGCCGGGCCGCTGGGCCTGCTGCCGGAAAAGCCGACCCAGCCGGTGCTGATGATGAATGGCGATCTGCTGACCAAGGTGAATTTCGAGCGCCTGCTGGAATTCCACCTGGATCACGGCGCCGCCGCCACCATCGGCGTGCGCGAATACGATTTCCAGGTGCCGTTCGGCACCGTCGAAATCGACGGCCACCGCGTGACCAGCATCATCGAAAAGCCCAGCTACAGCTTTTTCGTCAATGCCGGCATCTATGCGCTGTCGCCCGAGTTCGTCGCCAGCGTGCCGGTCAACACCTACACGGACATGCCGGATCACCTGCGGTTCTTCACGGAACAGGGCAAGCAGGTGGATGCGTTCCCCATCCATGAATATTGGCTCGACATCGGCCGCAAGGACGATTTCGACCGCGCCCAACAGGAATACGAGGAGAAGTTCCGGTGAGCAATGTGCTCACCGTGGTGACGGCGCGGGGCCATTCCCGCGAGTTGCCGCGCAAGAACATCCTTCCATTGCTGGGCAAGCCGCTGATCGCGTGGACCATCGAATGCGCCCGCCAGGCGCAAAGCGTGGACACGCTGATCATTTCCTCGGACGATTCCGAGATCATTTCGGTGGCCGAATCCTATGGCTGCCAAGCCCCCTTCGTGCGTCCGGCCGAGCTGGCCACCGACGAGGCGTCTTCCATCGACGTTATCCTGCATGCGCTGGACGTCATGAAGGGAAGTTTCGAGTATGTGATCCTGCTGCAGCCGACCTCGCCGCTGCGGCTGCCCCAGGACATCGACGCCTGCATGGCGTTGTGCCGGGATGGTGGGGCGGATTCGGCGGTGTCGGTGTGCGCCGCCGGCAAGCCGCTGCACTGGATGTTCGAGATCGGCACGTCGGGCGAAATGTCGCGCGTGCTGGAATTGCCCGATTTCGGCGGCCCGCGCCAGCAGCATGTGCAGCCCTTCGTGCTGAACGGCGCGGTCTACGTAGCCCGGGTGGAGTGGTTGAGGAAGAACCGCAGCTTCGTCGGCCCCCACACGCGGGCCCACGTGATGCCGCGCGAAAGATCCATCGACATCGACAGCAAGGCCGATTTCCTGGTGGCCGAGGCGCTGCTGCGGTTGCAGCGCGGCGCCTGAGCGGGCACGCCGTCCATGCCTTTCACGACCCCAATCGCCAGGCTGGCGGGTCGGATTGCCGCTGTGGCCGCCGGCTGGCGGCGGGGGCGTCCACAACGGCTTTTGGTGTTGGCGGGCACTGCCGCCCAAGCGGCCGAGACGGTTGGCCGGCTGCGCCCTCGGGCGTTCGACGCCTTTGCCCTGGCGCCCTGTCCGGATTTGCGGCCGCTGGTGGACGAGTTCGTGCCGGTCGGCGGAGCGGAAGAGGAAGCCCTGCGTGACCGCTGCCGCCTGCTGGCGCGGCAAATAGTGGCCGACATGGCGGCGCAGATGCCGGTTGACTCTGAACTGGCGGCGCACGTGTTGCCTATGGTCTGCGAGGATTATCTGTTCGGGTCGCTGCGGCTTGCCCGTGCCGTGGAATTGGCCGTGGCCGACGGACGCTGGGACGCGGTCGCGGTCACCGCCTCGGCGCACCGGCGGATGTTTGGTGCGCTGGCCGAGACGGTGGCGCGGCGGCGGCGGCCGGCGGCGGCGGTC
>DATGXU010000162.1:0-3694 GCA_035298685.1 Magnetospirillum sp.
AGCGGCCGCCGTAACCGTTCGCGCGGGTCTTCCGGGTTGCTCATCGCGTTGCCAAGAGATTGGGCTGTTTCTTTCTAGACCACCGGGCCATCGGCAACAAGGTCAGCCGCCGATCAATACCAGCCATTCTTCCTCGGTCAGGACGCTTATCCCCAGCTTTTGCGCATCGGCCAGTTTCGAGCCCGCGCCGGGGCCCGCCACCACGTAATCGGTCTTCTTCGAGACGCTGCCGACCACCTTGGCGCCCAGCGCCTCGGCGCGGGCCTTGGCCTCCTGGCGGGTCATGGTCTCCAGCGTGCCGGTGAACACCACCGCCTTGCCGGCCACCGGCGAAGCGGTGGCCACGGGCTTCACCGCGTCCTGGATGGTCAGCTGGCCAGCCAGATCGTCCAGTGCCTCCAGGTTATGGGCCTCGTCGAAAAAGGTCAGGATGTCGGTGGCGACGCTAGGGCCGATGTCTTCGATGCTGATCAGGTCGTGATAGGCCTCGTTCTCGCGCGGCACCGCGTCCAGCATGGCTTGGCGCCAGGCGGTGAAGCTGCCGTAATGGCGGGCAAGGCGCTTGGCGGTGGCCTCGCCGACCTGGCGGATGCCCAGGGCGAAGATCAGCCGCTCCAGCGCGATGGTGCGGCGGGCGGTGATGGCGGCGAACAGCTTGGCCACCTTCTTTTCGCCCCAGCCCTTGAAGTTCTGCAGGCGCTGCAGGCCGCTGCTGTTCTTCTGCTCCAGACGGAAGATGTCGGCGGGCTTGGCGATCCAGCCGCCTTCCACCAGGAACTCGATGTTCTCGTCGCCCAGGCCCTCGATGTCGAAGGCGTTGCGGCTGACGAAATGGCGCAGGCGTTCCTTGACCTGGGCCTTGCAGGTCAGGCCGCCGGTGCAGCGGCGGATGGCTTCGTCCTCGCCGCGCACGGCGTGGCTGCCGCAGACCGGGCAGGTATGGGGAAAGACGAAGGGCTGGGCGTCGGCCGGGCGCTTGTCGGCGACCGCGCCCACCACCTGGGGAATGACGTCGCCGGCCCGCTGGACGATGACGGTGTCGCCCTCGCGCACGTCCTTGCGGGCGATTTCGTCCTCGTTGTGCAGGGTGGCGCGCGACACCACCACGCCGCCCACGTTGACCGGCTTCAGATGCGCCACCGGGGTCAGGGCACCGGTGCGGCCCACCTGGATCTCGATGCGCTCGAGTACGGTGGTGGCCTGCTCGGCGGGGAATTTGTGGGCGATGGCCCAGCGCGGGCTGCGGCTGACGAAGCCCAGGCGCTGCTGCCAGTCGAAGCGATCGACCTTGTAGACGACGCCGTCGATGTCGTAGGGCAGGGTGGCCCGCTCGGCGCCGATGCGGTGATAAAAGGCCAGCACCGCCTCGACGTCCTCGCACAGGGTGGCCAGCGGATTGGTGGGGAACCCCCATTCGGTCAGCCGCTGCAGGAAATGCCAGTGGCTGTCCGCCAGCGGCGCCGAAGAATCGCCCTGGGCATAGGTGAACAGGCTCAGCGGCCGGGTGGCGGTCACCTTGGGGTCCAACTGGCGCAACGAACCGGCGGCGGCGTTGCGCGGGTTGGCGAACAGCTTGTCGCCCGCCGCTTCCTGCCGCTGGTTCAGGGCCAGGAAATCGGCCTTGGTCATATAGACCTCGCCGCGCACCTCCAGCACCGAGGGGGCGTTGTCGATGACGCGGGGCAACTGGGCAAGGGTCAGCAGGTTGGCGGTGACGTCCTCGCCCTCGGTGCCGTCGCCACGGGTGGCGCCCTGGACGAAGCGGCCGTTTTCGTAGCGCAGGCTGATGGACAGCCCGTCGATCTTGGGTTCGGCCACCAGGGCGATGGCGGCGTCGGGCGGCAGCGCCAGGAAGCGGCGAACTCGCCCGGCAAACTCGCGCACGTCGTCGTCCTCGAAGGCGTTGTCGAGCGACAGCATGGGAACGGCATGGCGGACCTTGCCGAAGCCTTCGGCGGCGGCGGCGCCAACCCGGCTGGTGGGACTGCCGGCGGCCAGCTCGGGGAAAGCGGCCTCGATTTCCAGCAGGCGCCGCTTGGCGGCGTCATAGGTGGCGTCGTCGACCTCGGGGGCGTCGTCGGTGTGGTAAAGACGGTCCCAGCGGACGACCTTTTCGGCCAGCTGGCCGTGTTCGATGCGGGCTTCCAGCGGCGACAGGGCGGGAGTGTTCGTGCTCATGGCCCTGTTATAATCGTTTGCCTAAGCCGCGGCCAACGTCCGTTTGGCCCCGCCGGTCTCTCCCACCAGCGGTACGGTGACGGCGAACATCGAGCCCTGGCCGGGCCGCGACTGCACCCGGATGTCGTGGCCCAGCAGGCGGGCGGCGCGATCGACCATGGACAGGCCCAGGCCCAGCCCCTTGGTGCGGTCCCGCGCGGCGTTGTCGACCTGATAGAAGTCTTCGAAGATGGCCTGCAACTGGTCGGCGGCGATGCCGATGCCGGTATCCCACACTTCGATGCGCAGGCTTTTTCCCCGCCGGCGGCAGCCCACCAGCACGCCGCCCTTGGCGGTATAGCGGATGGCGTTGGTCAGCAGGTTGCGCAACAGCCGCCGCAGCAACGCGGCATCGCTGCGAACCACCGCCGCGCAGGGGGTCAATTTGAAGCGCAGCCCCTTGTCCTGGGCCAACGGCATGCATTCGCTGAACAGGTCGGATAGCAGGTCGTTGATGCGCAGATCGCCCACGCTGGGCTGGACGATGCCGGATTCCAGCACCGACACGTCCAGGTAGTTGCTCAGCAATTCCTCGCCGGCCTCGAGCGCCAGCAAAGCCCCGGTCAGGATGCGTCGGTCCAGCGGATCGTCGATGCGGCGATCCAGGGTGTCGAGATAGAGGCGCAACGCCTGCAAGGGCTGGCGCAAATCGTGGCTGGCGGCGGCGAGAAAGCGGCTTTTGGCGGCATTGGCCAATTCGGCGTCGGCCACCGCGTCGCGCAGCCGTTCCTCGGACAGGCGAAGGGCGGAATGGGCGGCGTCGCGTTCGATCATGCTTTGGCGGAAACAGGCGATGGCGCGCGCCATCGCGCCCACCGTGCTGCTGGCGTTCACATAGGGAATGTCGGCCTCGGTATCGCCGCCGGCCAGCGCCAGCAGGGACGACCGCAGCCGCCGCAGCGGGCGATAGGTGCCCACCAGCGCCGCCAATCCCAAGCCGGTGGCGGTCAGGGCGCCGCCGGCCAGCACCGCCAGCACGATCATCATCCCTTCGGCCGAACGCCGCGCGGACTCTGCCTCCTGGCGCAGTTCGACGGCGTGGCGGCGCTCGGCCTCCAACGCGGCGTCAAGGGATTCCAGTATCTCGTTGTAACGGCTCTCGCCCTCGGAATTCTGCAGGAAGGCGGCGTCGTGCCAGCGGCCCTCCATGATCAGTTCGCTGACGCGCTCGCGGGTTTCCCGCCAGGCCGCAAGGGTGCGCACCAGCTTGCTTAAGACCACCTGGTCGTCGCGCTCCTGGGCAACCACGATGTTCAACGCCGTGGTCAGGCCGGCGTCGTCATCGGTCATGCGCTGCAGGATCGACTGGGCTCGCTGTCTGTCGCCGGCCAGGGTCAGTTCATGCAATGCCGATTGCAGGTGGTGGACATGGTGGTGGGCACGCAACAGGGCGTCGGCCAGCGTGAAAGGCTGTTCGCGCAAGGCCGCCGAAGTCTGGGCCACCTTGTCCATGCGTCCCAGCGCCAACCCGCCGATG
>DATGXU010000163.1:0-2962 GCA_035298685.1 Magnetospirillum sp.
GGCGGCCCACTGGTGCGCCGCCTGCCACGTGGTGGCGCCGTCGGGTGCCGGCACCGATTCGGCGCCGTCCTTCGCCGCCATCGCCAACACCCGCTCGGCCGCCGAAATCCGCACGTTCCTGACCCAGCCCCACGCCAAGCCCATGCGCGGCTTCACCCTGACCAGCCGCGAGATCGAGGACGTCACCGCCTATATCGCCAGCCTGCAGCAGAAGGCCGAGCGTTAGGAAAAAACCCTGCTACGGCGGTTGAATCCCGTCCGCTAAGCTCTTGATGAGATTCCCGCTTGACGGCTGGCGCAGCCGCACATATAAACGCGCCTTCGATTTCTGAACACTTCTCGGAACAGGTTTTACCATGGCTCATCACAAGTCGGCTAAGAAGCGCATCCGCCAGACCGAGCGCCGCACCGAGGTCAACCGGGCCCGCGTCAGCCGTATCCGCACCTTCGTCAAGAAGGTCGAGTTGGCGATCGCCGGTGGCAATGCGGAAGAGGCCAAGGCCGCCTTCCTGGCCGCCGAGCCGGAATTGGTGAAGGGCGCCCAGGCCGGTGTGCTGCACAAGAACACCGCCTCGCGCAAGGTTTCGCGCCTCGCCGCCCGCGTCAAGGACATGAAGCCGCTGGCCTAATCGCCAAACGCTGAAATCCGAGGGTTTTGCAAGGGCCGCGCCCCAGGGCGCGGCCCTTGTCTATTTTTGCGCCACCATGCGAGTCAAACTCAAGGATACCGCCGCTTTGGCGACTCCCGTGGGATTCCCTCGCCTGTGGATAAATCAAGCGAAAAATTTTCCGCGTTCCCGTTCCAGACCTGTTGCGAGTCACCGGGCACGTCGCTAGAGTCGCAAACCTCGCGAACGGGGGGCAGTCAAAGAGCTGATAAATACTTGGTCAAATCCAACGTATATGGCCCTGGGACTCCTTTCCATCGCATATCTAGTAAAATTCGACTGATTTTTTACTTCCCGCCGTGCCGACAGGGGGTTTTACACTCCTCGGACTCGGGGGTTAGTATTGATCGAGCGGACAATTCGGCCGGAACGCGGACCACATCGGGGGATAGGCCCCGGACCGGACGAAAGCCAGGCGTTCAGGCGCCTTTGCCCCGCCCCCTCGCCAAGGGGAAGGGGCGGATGGTCCGGACGCCGCCGCCACGCGGGTGCGGGAAGATGGTCGCCGGTGCAAGTCTTCGACAGGCATCGCGCGGCGTGTTGGTAGATTTTGGGGACGAGAAATGATCGACGGCGAGTGGGATCGGATCAAGGGGCGCCTGCGCGACGAAGTCGGCGATGCCGCCTATCGCAGCTGGCTGCGTCCGATCACCCTGCAGGACGTGCAGGATGGCTCGGTCCGCCTGGGCCTGCCCACCCGCTTCATGCGCGACTGGGTCGCCACCCATTACGGCGAACGCATCCGCAGCCTGTGGGGCGCCGAGAATCCGTCCATCCGCGCCGTCGAGATCGTCGTCGGCAACGCCCCCGCCCGCGCTGCCGCCGCCCCCGCGTCGCCGCCGGCCTCCATCCCGGCATCCGCCGCCGCCCCGGCAGCGGACGAGCCGGCGCCGGCCATTCGCCCGGCGCCATGCGCCCCGGCCGACGTGGACGAGCTGGGCGCGCAACTGGACGCCCGTTACACCTTCAAGAATTTCGTCGTCGGCAAGCCCAACGAATTCGCCTATGCCGCCGCCAACCGGGTGGCCGAGGCCAGCGCGGTGTCGTTCAACCCGCTGTTCCTGTATGGCGGCGTCGGCCTGGGCAAGACCCACCTGATGCACGCCATCGCCTGGCACATCCGCGAGCACAACCCCACCCGCCGCGTGCTGTACCTGTCGGCGGAAAAGTTCATGTACCGCTTCATCCGGGCGCTGCGCAGCCAGGACACCATGTCGTTCAAGGAGCAGTTCCGCTCGGTGGACGTGCTGATGGTCGACGACGTGCAGTTCATCGCCGGCAAGGACGCCACCCAGGAAGAGTTCTTCCACACCTTCAACGCCCTGGTCGACCAGGGCCGCCAGATCGTCATCTCGGCCGACAAGTCGCCGTCGGATCTGGAAGGCATGGAGGACCGCCTGCGTTCGCGGCTGAATTCCGGTCTGGTGGCCGACATCCACGCCACCACCTACGAGCTGCGCCTGGGCATCCTGCATTCCAAGGCCGAGCAGATGGGCGCCCAGGTGCCGCAGAAGGTCATGGAATTCCTGGCCCACAAGATCGCCAGCAACGTGCGCGAGCTGGAAGGCGCGCTGAACCGCGTGGTCGCCCACGCCCAGCTGGTGGGCCGCGCCATCACCCTGGAAAGCACCCAGGAGGTGCTGCACGACCTGCTGAAGGCGTCGGACCGCCGCATCACCATCGAGGAAATCCAGAAGCGGGTGGCCGAGCATTTCAACATCAAGCTGGCCGAGATGTCGTCGGCCCGCCGCTCGCGCCAGGTGGCCCGCCCGCGCCAGATCGCCATGTACCTGGCCAAGCAGCTGACCAGCCGCAGCCTGCCCGAGATCGGCCGCAAGTTCGGCGGCCGCGACCACACCACGGTGATGCACGCGGTCAAGAAGGTCGAGGAGCTGAAGGGCGCCGACCAGAATTTTTCGGAAGACGTGGAACTGCTGCGCCGCATGCTTCAGAGCTAGGCATTCCGGTCACCCCGCACGCCCCGCGAATCATGGCTTCCGCGCTGGCTTTGGCCGCGCGGAAACCGCTTTGCCGTCCCGATACACGTGATATACTGTCCGACCCCGCCAAACGGCGGCAAAGTGGTCTTTAACGGACGGCAAAAACCTCGCCATGAAGCTGACCATCGAGCGCGCACAGCTGCTGAAGTCCCTGGCCCACGTGCAAAGCGTCGTCGAACGGCGCAACACCATTCCCATTTTGTCGAACGTCAAGCTCGAGGCCCGTTCGGGCTCGCTGTCGCTGAACGCCACCGACATGGATCTGGACTTCGTCGAGACGGTGGCCGCCGATGT
>DATGXU010000164.1:0-21547 GCA_035298685.1 Magnetospirillum sp.
GAAAGCTGTTCGCCCTGAACCTTCAGCCAGTCGGGCGGCAGGTTCCAGCGGCCGAAGCGGCTTTGCCGCAACAGCGCCAGCGAACTGTCGGACAGGGTCGACCACACGGGTGCCTCGAACGCCTGGGCAAAGGCCGAGAACGCCGGAAAAATCCAATAGGACGGGTTGACCACCACGGCGTTGCCGTCCACGAACCCCTCCGATCCCGGCAGCAGCAGGGTGGTGCCGCCGACGCGGACGATCTGGGTGTCGGCCACCGCCGCCGCGATGGCGCGGGCGGCATCCACGTAATCCGAGCGCCCCCACGCCTTGCCGGCGCGCAACAGCGCCCAGGCGATCAGGATGTCGCCGTCGCTGGCGTTGTTCTTGTCGAGCACGCAATCGCCGCCGCGCGTGGGGCAGGGGCCATAGCGCCACGAGAACAGGCCGTCGGGCCGGCGCAGGTGTTCGCGGGTCCACCGCCAGATCAGTTCGAAACCGCGGCGGTCCTCGGCCGCTTCGGCCAGCAGCATGCCATAGCCCAGGCCCTCGGTATGGGTGATGCCGGGGGTGCCGCTGTCCCTGTCGATCACCCGCCCGTCGGCGGTGACGAAGCGGTCGGAGTAAGCCTTCCACGAATGCTGGTCCAGCCGGGGCGGCGGGGTGCCGCATCCGGACAGCACCAGCCCCAGGGACAGGATGGCCGCCATCCAGGCGACGACCGCGCGGGGGCGCATTATTGGTCTCTCCGGGCGAACTTCGCATGACGGCGGCGCAGCAGCACCCACGACAGCAAGGCGGCAAGCGCGGCCGTGGCCGCGGTGGCGCCCACCCAGTACCAGGGATTGGTCGAGAAGGTCAGGCGCAGCATCAACAGCCAATCATCCTGGGCCACTTCGTAATGGTCGGCCACCTGGATGGTGAACATGGGGTCCTCGCGGTCCTGCCACGCCACCAGATCGCCGCGCATCTGTCCCCAGACGCGGGGGTCCACCAGGTCGTTCATGCGGGCGGTCAGGGTGGCGGCGCTGTCGGCGGCGATGACGGTCAGGGTTTCGTCGGCCTTGCCGTTGGGATTGCGCGAGGCGGCCAACACCGCACGCTGGCCCAGGCTGCTGCGCTGGCTGACGGTTTCGCCGGCCGCGGCAATGCCCGGGTCCGCCTTTTCGCCGAACAGGGCCGAGCTCAGGCTGCCCAAGGTCAGCTGCGGCTGGTCGCTGACCGTGCGCAGGTCCTGCAGGGCGCGATACGGCCATTTCTTGATCCGCGACAGCGACAGCGACCAGTCGCCGAAGCTGTCGCTTTCCAGCTGCGCGGTGGTGGCCAGAACGATGGCCTGACCGGAAAGGCCCTTGGGCAGGCCGGTTTCGACCCGCCAGCCGTCCACCGAGCCGCGCGCCGTCTGCGCCATCTTGCCGATCAGGGTCAGCGCGCCGCCCATCAATTCGGGCGAGGCCACATAGACGGTGCCGGTGGCCCGCCCGTTGGCGGCCACATAGGGGAAGCCGGACATGGCGAAGCGCGCCAGATCGGGCAGCACGGCGGCGTGGCCGGCCTCGGGGATGGTGATGGTCGAGGAACTGAACAACTGGAACAGCAGATGGCGGCTTTTCACGCCGGTGCAGTCGCCGCCGGCAATTTGCGGCCGGGTGCTGATGTCCAGGGTCAGCACGTTGGCGCCGGGAACCATCAGGCGGACCGGGATCTGGATCAGATACTTGTGGAAGCTTTCGCCGTCCTTGTTGTCCATCAGCAGGCCGTGCACCCGCTTGCCGTTCAGGGTGATGTTGACCACCGAACCCGGACCCATGCCGGCGCCATAGGCGAAGTCCAGCGACAACTGGCCCTTGGCGTTCTCGTGGGTATAGAAGTCGGCGGGCAACGGCAGCTGGACCTGAACCTGGCGCAGGCCGGCGCCCTGAAGGTCGATGGTCTGAAAGCCCAGCGCCTCGAACCGATAGGTCTTGCCGCCTTCCATCGAGGCGCGGCCGGCAAGCGGCAGCGGCGGCGCGGTGCGGCCGTCGGCGGGGAAGGTGACCTGGGCGTCCTGGGTCAGGGCGTCGATCATCACCGCCATGTTGCGGGCGGCGGCGATCACCTCGTCGTCGGTGCGGCCGGTGACCACCAGGCGGGCGCGGCCACGGCCGGTGCCGGTCAGCAGCGCCTTGGGGCCGTCCACCACCGGCAGGTCCTGCGGGGGCAGAATGGCCGCCAACTGCTCGGAGGTGCCGACCACCACGTGAACCGCCCCCTGCGCGCCCGCTTGCGGCAAATAGGCGCCGCGCGCGTCCAGCCATGGCGTGTGGGAGATCTGCAGCGGCGCGAACTGGCGCCGCAGCGCCAGCGCCTGGGCCACATAGGGCAAAGCCTCGCGGCGCAGGCGGTCGGCGCCGCCGCCGGGTGCCGTCAGCAAGGTTACCTGCCGCTGGCCGCCCAGGCCGGGCGAGAACAGCGAGCCCAAGTCGGACAGCAGATAGGGCCGGTCCAGCGGCGCCATGTCGAAGGTGATGCGCGAGCGGGCAAGATCCAGCTCGGTCCACAACTCGGGCGATTCGGGATCTTCGCAGGTGTCGGTGTAGTGCTGGGTCACCGCCACGCTGAGCTTGTTATAGCCGGCCCGCCACAATTCGGCCGGCAGACGGAGCTTGGCCTGGCCCATGGGCTGGGTGGGGTCCAGGCGGATTTGTGCCAGCGTGGTTTCGTTCAGCCGCACCGACAGGATCGACCGCCCCTGCTTCAGCAAGGCCGAATTGATGTAGTGCAGGTCCAGAATGGCATCCTTGACCACGGCGGTGCGGGCCATCGAGATGAAGAAATCCTGCTGGCTGGCATCGTCGCGCAGGCGCAACGTCGGGCTGCCGGCATAAAAATGCGACAGCGCCACTTCGCCGCGCGGGCGCACGGTGGGGTCGTCGGGGCCGTCCGGCAAGGCGGTGGGTTCGGCCGCCGGCGCGGGTGCCGCGCCGGCTTGCGGCGCCAGTGCGGAAACGGCGAGAGCCAAGCCCAAAAGGGCCACGCACAACCTGTTAACCATTGTTAGTCCCTTTTTTCGCCCCGGCTACCGAGGCCCCAAACCGAAACGGGCTCAACATGCGCAGATGCTGACCGACCGGCTTCCAAATCAGGCCGATGATCATGTTGAACGCGGTCATGAACGGAACCGGGCGCATGCGCCGGTCCAGGAAGAATTGCCAACGCGCGCTGTCGCCGAAGGCCAGGGCGACGGCCTGGCGGGCGTCCTCTTCCGTATTCTGCTGAAAGCGCACGCCCAAGGCCAGGAAGCGGCCCAGCGGATAGGCCGAGCACACCTCGCACGGCAGATCCACATGCTGGCCCAAGGGCGGCGAATCGGCCGACAGGCGGATCACATCGCCGCGCTGCGGCTTGGCGGTCGAGGCGGGAAGCAACAAACGCGCGCCCCCCGCCGACAAATCGTCGATGTCGCATCCGATCCAGTCGCCGCCCATCGCCACGCGGCCCTTTTGCTGGGCGGGCATGCGCGGCGACGACCGCCGCTGCCGCCGTTCCACCAGCGCCCCCAGCGCCGCCAGCAGTGTCAGGAAGTTCAACAGGTTCCACAGCAGCACCACCGTGGTCATGTCGCGGGTGATCGGATAGAGCCAGAACCGCCACAGGCCGCCGACGAAGCCGACGCCGACCAGCGCGAACAGCACGTAGAACGGGCGCGCCAGCGGCGAGATGAACTCGTCGTCCAGGGTGTCGCCCTTGGGCGTGACCACGAAAGACGGCTGGCGCGGGTTCATCACCACCTTGACGATGGCGGTGAACGAAAAGGCGCACTGCATGATCTCGTAGATTTCCGAGATCAGCGGCCAGCGCGTGCGGCCGAACAGCAGCGACGAGGTCATGTAGCTGGCGACGATGTGCGGCAGGGTATAGGCCATGATCTGCGACGTCGAGGCGTTGTAGATCTCGATGCCGAACAGCAGATAGGCCAGCGGACTGAGCACGAAAATCATTCTGGCGAACGGAAACAGCCAGAACATCAGCGAGCTCATATAGCCGACGCGCTGGTACCATTTCAGGCCGGGATGAAGGAACGGTTTCTTCAGCAGCAGAATCTGGATCATGCCCTGGGCCCAGCGCATGCGCTGGATGACGAAGGCGGTGAACGTCTCGGGCGCCAGGCCGGCCACCATGGGGCGGTCCAGATAGACCGAGCGATAGCCTTTGCGGTGCAGCGACAGCGCGGTTTCCGCATCCTCGGTGATGGTGTCGCCGGCCAGGCCGCCCACCTCCATCAGGTGGCGCCGGCGCAACATGGCGGCGGACCCGCAGAAAAACGAACTGGCCCAGAAATCCAGGCCCTTCTGAATGGTCTGATAGAACATGTCGTTCTCGGCCGGGATGCGCCGGAACGACTGCAGCAGATTGCGGTCGATGGGGTCGGGATTGACCATGAAATGGGGCGTCTGCACCAGGAACACGTCGTCGTGCAGCGCCAGCCACGGCACGGTGCGGTCCAGGAAATCGGCGGCGGGAACGTGGTCGGCGTCCAAAATGACCACATAGTCGCCATCGGTAGCTTTGAGCGCGCTGTTGATGTTGCCGGCCTTGGCGTGCTGGTTGCGCGCCCGCGTCAGATAATGGGCGCCCAAGCGGGCGCACAGGGCCTGCAGGCTGGCTCGGCGTTCTTGCGCGGCGGCCGCCCTGGCGGGATCGGCGTCGCCGATCTTCTGGTCGGTGCCGCCGTCGTCCAGCAGATAGACACGCATTCGGTCGGCCGGATAGCGCATCATAAGCGCCGCCCGCACGGTGACCTCCAGCATGTCCTGGGCTTCGTTGTAGGACGGAATGAACACGTCGACGGTGGGCAGGTCGGCGTGGTCGGGAATTTCGGCCAGGGTCAGCGCGGGGCGGGTGACCGGCGACGAATTCACGATGCTTCCCAGCAGGGCGATGGACACCGAATAGACTTCGGCCAGATACAGCGTGACCGCCATGGTGGTGCCGAGGAGGTCGGAACTTTTCAGGGTGTACAGCCCGCGCCACGCCACATAGCGCAGCGACACCACCGCCCCCAGAATCAGCACCATTACGCGCAAGGGGTTGGCCGCGTCCTGCCAGGACAGGGTCATCAGGTACCACATGCCGCAAAGCACGGTGACCATGGCCGTCATCTGGGCGGCCGAGTCCATGGGGACGAAACACAACAGCAGCAGCGCCACAAAGGCGGCAGCCAGCCCGAACTCAGGCCCCCGCCGAACGGCAGGCGCCCACCTCGCGGCATGGGACTCCATTAACGGGCACCGGCGGGAACGGCAATGGCGTCGCCGGCAAAGTCGGGCGCGGCCCGGTCGTCATAGACCAGCTTCGGGTGCGGTTCGTTGGTCACCAGCCGGCCTTGGCCGTCAACCCGCAGGCCCAGCCGAAAAAAGCCGCCGTGCTTGGCATTGCGCAGGCGCCACAAGCGGCGCTTCAGCAGCCAGGCGATGGGCGTCAGCGGTCCGCCGATGGCAAAGCCGGCCAGGCACAGGCTGAAGATGGTGGATTGGCCGGCCGGGGAATGGCTGATGATGAAGGCCATCGAGGCGGCGCACACGAAAACGCCGCCGCAGGCCGCGGCAAAAACCTGTCGTGATAGGTGTAGAGCGGATTCCACTCTTTCGAGTGAGCGCAAGCCCTCTCTCAGCGAGTTGACGTCGATCTCTGTCAGACGGCTCAATACAACACCCATCCAAGCGGCACACGAGAACCTCGTTTTGGATACCAAAATAGAGGCACGCGATGCGAGTCTCGTTTTTCGCCATTTTGGGGTAACTTGTGTCGACTTATGTCAGTCGCGTTAATGGTCTGATAATGACTTGTCCTAATGGATGGAGTGTTGCGTCAAAATAACCCATTGGTTGTGCGCGGGCCAGGCGCGGGGGTTCAGTCGGTGCTTCCCGATGCGCCGCCACCGTCGAAATCGCCGCCACCGAACGACGAACTGTCCGACGAGCTGCTGCCCGACGACGAGCTGCTGCTGCTGGAGCTGCTGAGCACGATGTTGAACAGGAAGTCGAAGAAGACGCCGGGATTGCGGGCCAGAAACGTCACCACCATGCCGGCAAGGCCGCCGACGACCGCGAAGGTGGCAATCGCCGCCAGGGGTTCGGCATAGAATGTCAGCGTGCCGGCGCTGACCGCCGCCGCCGCCAGTCCGGAATGCAGGTAGCGGCGGCGCAGAAGGATCGACAGCACGACAATCACACCGGCCACGACCAGGAATGCGGTGAAGCCGTCGTCGCCCGCGGCGGAAGCCGCTTGAGCATCCATGGCGGAAGCCGCTTGGGTGTCGGCGGTTGCGGGGGTGGGCGTCGCCGCCTTCAATCGCGCGGCGATGGCGGCCACCGTGTCCACATAGGCCCCGCGCAAATCGCCGGCCTTCACCTTGGGCACGAAGGCTTCGCGGCCGATGTCGCCGATGGCGCCGTCGGGCAGGTCGCCCTGAAGGCCGGGGCCGACTTCGAAGCGGTATCGCTTGTCCTTGATGGCGTGGACCAGCAGCAGGCCGTCATTGACGCCGGCCCGCCCCAGCTTCCAGGCGCGACCAACGGTCAGCGCATAGGTTTCGATGTCGCCGTCGGGAACATGGTCGATCACCAGGATAGCCATGGCGGCGCCGTGTTCGGCCTCGCGCAGCGAACGCAGGGCGGTTTCCACGTCCTGGCGGTCGGCGGCAGACAGAACGCCGGCCTGGTCCACCACCAATCCGGGCGGCGGCACGGCGATCTCGGCATGCACCGCCGTGCTCAACAGCAACAGCAACAGCAGCGCGGCAAGCAGGTGGCGCATGACGATCCCGTCCCCCCGGTCGTTGGCCTAGAACTTCACGGACGGGGCCTTGGCGGCCGCCTCGTCGGCTTCGAAGAACGAGCGGCGCTGCAGTCCGATCATGCCGGCCATCATCACGCCCGGGAAGCTGCGGATCGAGGTGTTGTAGGCGCGCACGCTGTCGTTGAAGTCGCGCCGCGCCACGGCGATGCGGTTCTCGGTGCCGGCCAGCTCGTCCTGAAGGTGGCGGAAATTGCCGTCGGCCTTGAGGTTGGGATAGGCCTCGACCACCGCCATCAGCCGCGCCAAGGTGGCCGACAGCTCGCCCTGGGTGGCCTTGAACTGCTCAAGGGATTTGGGATCGGTGGTGGACACGTTGACCTGGGTGGCCTTGGCGCGCGCCGCCAGAACCGCTTCGAGGGTGCCGCGCTCGTGCGCCGCATAGCCCTTGACCGTCTCGACCAGCGACGGAATCAGGTCGGCGCGGCGCTGGTACTGGGTCTGCACCTGGCCCCAGGCGGCGTTGACCTTTTCATCGGCACCGACCAAACCGTTGTAAGAGGACAGACCGATCAAGGCGAGTACGGCCAACACGGCCAATACGACGATATTCTTGGTGGACATGGCGCAAACAGCCCCTTTGGGTTAGCTCCGGCGTTCATACCAAGCCGCCAACTTAGGGTTTCTGTCAAGCCGCTGCCCCCATGGGGCGACAGAGCCGGCCAAGAAGCCCTGGCATGCTCCGGTCGTCGTCAAGCGATCTTTCAGGGATGCGCAGGAACGCCGCACGGGTGCGGAGGATGCTTCCCGCAGCGACAGGTCATAAGTGTTGCCGGGCCTTTCGTACGCGGGCGCGCGCTTTTCGCTCAGCCGGCGGCCGCGCGTTCCAAGGCGGCGATGTCCAGCTTGACCATGGTCTGCATGGCGGCGAAAACCCGCGCCGCCACCGCCGGGTCCGGGTCGGCCAGAAGGCGCGGCAGCATCGCCGGGACGATTTGCCATGGCACGCCCCAGCGGTCGCGCAGCCAGCCGCACATGATTTCCGCCCCGCCATCGGCGGTGAGCGCGGCCCACAGCCGATCCACCTCGGCCTGATCGAAACACTCCACCGAGATCGAGGCGGCGGTTCCGTAAGCGGCGGGCGTGCCGCCGTTCAGCGCCTGGAAGCTCTGGCCGCCAAGGGTGAAGCTCACCAGGATGACCGCGCCGGTCGCCCCGCCCGGCCAATCGCCCGGCGAGCACAGGATGGCGTCGATGCTGGAACCGGGCACCAGCGAGACATAGAAGCGGACGGCTTCCTCGGCATCCTTGCCGAACCACAGGCAGGTGCACACCTTCGGCATCGCCAGACCTCCACGCCGTTCAAGCACGACCTGGGGCGCGGGCGCCGGATGTCAACCGCTTGTCGGACGGCCGTGTGCGGCGCATGGCCATCACGGGCAGGGGTCGGTGATCAGGCGGCCATTTTCCCGACGATCATATGGGAAACCACCTCCGTCACCTTTTCGGCGGGTTCGTCCGCCAGGACGGCGCAATGCCAGCCCAGCCGCGCGGACCAGCCCTGGTAGCGCTCGCGCACCCGCGACTGATAGGCAACATAGGCGGCTTTCGCATCGCCCTTCTGGCCATCGAACCGCCCCATCTCGCTGGGCTTGAATTCGGCACGCCGCAATGCGGTCAGCTCGGGCGGGACGTCCAGGAAGATGGTGGCGTCGGGCTTCACCAACCCTTCGAACGCGCGCAGGGCAGAGGCCTCGCCCAGACCGGGCTTCAACGCGAACCGTGCTGCGAATTTGTATATCCATCCGTCCACGACCACCGTCCGCCCGCGCCCCAGGGCTGGGCGGATGGTGCTGGCGTCAAGCGCATGAAACCATGCGGCGATCAGGCACAGCCAATGGCGGTCGCCCATGACGCTGAGGTTTCCATCCACGGGGTAGTCCCACAACGCGTCCTTCAGCACCGTCAGCTGGCGCGCGGCGAAAGCATCGTCAGGCCGGATCGCCTTGGTGGTCAGCAGCTCGGCGTCGACGCCGCGGCATCGCAGCTCCTCCACCAGCAGGCGCGACACCGTGGATTTGCCCGACCCGTCGATTCCCTCGAAACAGATCAGGCGGCCGGGCTCTCCATGGGTTTGAAAAAGCGTTTCCATCATTGGAACCGTAATCCTTGGGCAAGAGGGGCATCGCAGATCGGGCATTCTCCATCGCCGAGGTCGATAGCCTGCTCGTCTTCCGGTTCGTCCCGGTCAACCAGGATCGAGCCGGTGATCTCGTTCGGACGAAAGACGGTGCAACCCTTCAGGCCCCGGCGGTGGGCATCCACGAAAATGGCGTCGATTTCCTCGACGGCACAGTCCTGGGGGACGTTTATGGTCTTGGATACCGACGAGTCCGTGCGTGCCTGGATCGCCTGCTGCATGGACAGGTGATCGGCTACCGACAGGTCGTCGACCTCGACGAAAGCCGGCGGCAACGTCTGGCTGGACGGCTGCGTGCGGCGAAACAGGTCATAAGCCCAATCCACCGATCGGACGTGGCCGAAACCGCCCTGGGGCAGCCGGATGCGGCGGCGGCAGTCGAAGCGGAAGACGGGCTCGATTCCCGAGGATACGTTGTCGGCCAGCAACGAAATGGTTCCCGCCGGAGCCACCGCCGTCAGGCAACCGTTGCGCAAGCCGTGGCGGGCGATGTCGTCGCGCAGTGCCGGCGGCAACGCGGAAACATTATGGCCATCCAGGAAGGCGGTCCGGTCGAACGCCGGAAAGGCGCCTTTCTCTTGCGCCAGGCGGGCGGACGCCCTGTAGGCCGCGTCGCGGACGACCCCCATCCACGCGCCCGCCAGATCAAGGGACCGATCCCCGCCATAGCGGGCGCCGCACATGATCAACGCGTCGGCCAACCCGGTGATCCCCAACCCGATACGGCGTTTGGCCCGGGCTTCCTCGCGCTGGGGCTCGAGAGGGAAACGGGAGATGTCGATGGCCGCATCCAGGAAGCGCACGGCAACGTGCACCGCCTCGGCCAAAGCCGCCTCGTCCAGGTGCGCCTCGCGGCTGAATGGCTTGCGGATGAAGCGCGGCAGGTTCATGGAACCCAGCAGGCAGGCGCCGTGATGGGGCAGCGGGATCTCGCCGCACGGGTTCGTCGAGACGATGGTCTCGCAGTAATACAGATTGTTCATCTGCCTGACGCGGTCGATGAAGATGGCGCCCGGGTCACCCGACGCATGGGCCGCCTCGATGAAGGCGGACCACATCCCGCGGGCGGACACTTCGCCCTGCGCGTTCCCGCCGAAGCGCAATGGCCAGGGCGCATCGGAGCGCATTGCGGCCATGAAGGCGTCCGACAGCAGCACCGAAAGGTTGAAGCTGCTGAGGGCCCCCTGGACGCGCTTGGCGGCGATGAATTCCATGATGTCGGGGTGGTCGCAGGCCATGATGCCCATCATGGCGCCGCGCCGCGCCCCGCCGCTCATGATCACCCTGCACGACATGTCCCACAAATGCATGAACGAGACCGGTCCGGACGTGCCCGCTCCCTGGCCCCGGATCAGGCTGCCGCGCGGACGAAGCGAGGTGAAGTCGCAACCGATGCCGCCGCCTTGGCGCAGGGTCGAGGCCGCTTCGTGCAGGCTGCGGTAGATGGCGTCGAAATCGTCCTCGATCGGCCCCATCACGAAGCAGTTGAACAAGGTGGCCAGCTTCCGGGTGCCGGCTCCGGCCAGGATTCTGCCGGCCGGGATGAAGGCGAACCGGCTTAGCAGGTTGTAGTAATGGCCGGCCCAAAGGTCCGCGTGTTCCTCTACCGACGCGACCGCCCGCGCCACCCTTCGCCAGGTGTCGGCAATCGAATGGTCCAGCGGTGTCCCGTCGGGCGACGACGCCTGGTAACGCTGCTGCCAGATGTATCGGGACAACGGCTTCAGGCAAGCCGACTCGGGTGCAGCGGACAGGGCCGACGCCGTCATGGTTTTTTTCCAGGTTTCCGGTCAGGCGAACTGGCGGCGGAAGGCTTCCGTGTCGATCGCGTTGCGACCGCAATCCATATAGAACGGCCGCATGAAATCGTGTTCGGAATAGACGGTCTGCAACAATTTTCCCATTGCCAGGATCGCCTCCGCCGACGGCGCGGGATGCTCCGCCAGCGGCGTTTCGGGGTCCGCGTGGAATATGTTGACGACCGGGGTCACGCCTTTGGCGGCCATGCGCCGCATGCCGGCTTCCATGAAGTCGAGCGTTTCAAGCCCGCCGACCAGGATGGAGTAGACCCGCCCCGGCCCCAGGATCTCCACTGCCCGCACCAGCGCCCCTTGAATGTGGTCTTGCCCGGCGACGGCATGCTTTCCGGGACTGTAGGTCGCGAACAGCTCCGGATTGAAGACTTCGGTGTTAATGGCGACGCAGACGTCCAGGGGCGCCAGTTCGTGAAACAGTTCCAGGTCCTTGGGCGGAAAGACGATCAGATGCAGATCGACCGAGCGGCCCGAGCGGTCGATGGCGCGCCGCGCCGCCGCCACCACCTTGGCGTAATGCAGGAAATTCTTGTCGAGGTCGGGGAAGTTGCCGCCGTTGATCATCACCTGGCTGATGGGGCAATCAAGGTCCGACAAAGCCAGGGAAATCGCTTCCTCGACCAGATCCGGGGACAGGACCTTCTCGAAATCCACCCCTTTCTGGTGGTTCGGCTTGATGGAGCAGTACTGGCACGGCTTGTCCAGGTCCACCAGCGCGCAATTGCCATAGACGAACAGCCCCAGCGAACCGCCACCGTACAGGGTGATGACGCGCGAAACCGGCAGGCCGTTTCTCAGGGTGTAATCATAGAAGGCGGGATGCCGGGGAAAGGTGACCTGCACCCGCGCCCCCTCGGGGCCTCTCAGGATGAAGTCGCCGTCATGGTCCAGCGTCCAGGGCGAATTCGGCCGGATATTGGCCGCCACGATGGTGCGGCTTGGCAGCAGGTAGAATTCCTGCGGGACGTATTCGCCAAGATAGTCTAGCGGATCGGTGTTGCCATAGGCGCGGCGCTTGCCCAGGAACGGCTTGGCATAGGTTCGCCTGAAAGCATCGGAAATCGCGACGCCGTGCGACAGGAGATTCGCCTTGAGGGTGGCTTGATTTTGCATCGCGTCGTTTCCCTTGTTCAATGTTTGTCGGTGTCGCGCGGGCGGGCGGGCGCCTCGGCCGAGGCCGCGTTGATCAGCCCCCAATCCGTGCGCCGCTGCCACACCTCCATTTCCCTTTCGATGAGGGACAGGTGCTGTGCTGCGCAAAGTCCCCGGATCTCGTCGAAACGGGCCGCCGCAAGGGTCCGCAGGGCCGAGAAGTGCCGGTTCATCAATTCCTCGATCAGCAGGCCGTTCTCGCCCATGCGGTCAGCCCGGGCGTTCCAGCGGGCAGAGAGATCGGTCAGATGCGCGGCGAGCCCCGCGTCGGACAGCAGCCCCAGGTCGCCATTGGCCAGGGCGAGCATCATCCCGAGAAGCTGATAGGCTTTCTCGCGGAACAGGGTGCGGAACGAGCGGATGCGGGCCCGTACATCGGTGCCGGTGATTTTCTCGACGCTTTTCAGGGTGTAGTCGAAGCTGAAGTTCCGATCGATCCAGCACTGGCTGTAATAGCTCATCAACTGAATGGCCGGATCGCGGAAGTCGGTCTCCCACCGCCCCATGGACAGGTTGACCTGACGCAGCAGCCCGGACGCCTCGACCTGGCGGGAATAGGGCGAGTTCATCAGGCATTCCATGGTGACCAGCATATAGCTGATTTCGTTGTAGAATGGCCGGTCGGGGGAATGGTGCGCCACGAACCCGTCGTCGTGGATGCCCTCGAACAGTTCTTCCTCGCGCATGTCGGGCAATGGGCGCAGCAGCAGATCCCGCCTTCCCTGGAAGCGATAGCTGTCGATCAGTTCCCGCATGTCCATCAACGGGTCGAACGTGATGTATGTGCAGCGGCGCGGGATGTCGCAGGCCGACAGGATACGGATGGCGTGGACGTTCTGGTCCGGGGTGGTGCGTTTGTTGAATCGCCTCAGGACGCTGTCCACGCCCGATTCGACCCCGAACAGGCAGCGGTCCAGGGCGGTTCGGGACAGTTCCTTCCAGAACCGCATCCGCTCGACATGCCATTGGGGTGTACGCTCGGGGTGGTAGACCTGGTCGACCCGCGCGCTTGTCTCGAAGCGGAAGCCGTGGGCCGCCATCTTGCGCGCGACATCAAGGCAGCGCGGCAGCGCGTCCATGCCGTTGGGATGGCCGATGAACTCTTCATCGACGAAGAAGATGCGCTTCGAGATGGCGGCTTGCCGCCCATAGGCCTGCGCGACGAAAGGCAGCAGGGTGTCAAGGGAATCGGGGGCATAGCCCTTCCATTTGCCCTTGTGGTCACGGGGGCAGAACGCGCAGGCATGGGTGCAGCCTCGGCTGGTTTCCAACTGCAGCACGCCGTTGTGGGCAAGGGTCGCGTCCAGCAGGTCCAGTTCCGGCAGGGTGTCGTCGCGATCGTGGTGGGAAAGCTTGTTCGTGCGGCGGATTTCTCCGGTGCCGTCCCGGAACAACAGGTCCGAGACCTGGTCCAGGGGAATTTCGCCGCAATGGTGGCGCACGAGGTCGCAGATGGTGCGTTCTCCCGGCCCCATGGCGACCACCAGCTGGGGAAAGCGCCCGACCAGGAAGTCGGCATTGAGGGCGCACAGGCTGCCGCCGACCACCAGACGCGGGGCATAACCCTCTGGTCCCAGCGCCACCAGCCGATCGAGCAGTTCCTCCACCAGGGATTGCTGGCCGAATGTCGCCGAGATGCCGACGATGTCGGGGCGCTCGCGGCGGATGCCGTCCACGATGTCGTCCAGCGTCCGGCTTAGTTGCATGTCTTCCATGCTGACCTGGCCGATCATCTGGTTGCGCAGGGCATTGGCCAGGTCCGAGATGGAGAGGGCCAGACGGGGCAGCGGGAACACCTCTGGGTAATAGAGGGCGACCAGCTTGACCCGGGGCAGGGACATGCGCCGCAGCAGCGGTTCGGAAAGGCGCGCGGCGCTGACCTGGCCGGCAGCGTCTTCGATGTGCAGTTCGTCCCCGCTTCGCACCGGAAAAGCACACTGCCCGAGGGGACGGCCAAGGCTGCACAAAATCCATTCGCCCTTCGCCGACGTCGTTCCGGTCGCCGGCAGCAGCAGGATGCGTTGGTCGATGGGGCCATGGATCATGGACCAGGGCATGGCCGGAAATTCGCGCGCGAGCACCGCCGCCATGGCGGCAGGCTCGGCAATCGCGGCAAGCAGGTCGCGCACCACCGGAGAGCCGGTCTCGCTCGGCACGCCCGCCCGGGTCAGCGCCTCCGCCACGGCGCCGGGCCATTGGGCCAGGGGCAGCCCGCCTGCTCGCGGAGAGATCCCGCCAAGGCCCGGCCCCGGCCATTCAGCCGCTCCTAGACCGTCGCGCAGATCCATCGGCCACCCCATTCCAAAATTCCTACAATTGCAATCTTGGAGAGAGCTACACGCGCAGCTTGTGCGAGTCAAACAGGTATTGGGTGTTGGTTATGTATTTTTGCTTGCACTAGTTGCAACCGTCACCCTAAAAAGCTGCAGCCAATCCGGTGAGGTTGCCTCACCAGCACCTTCATGACGACCATGCGCGGACCCGGTTGTCCGCCACAGAGAAGGGAGTCTGATCAGATGCCCCAGGACGACTCGTCGCGCTATTTCGACGGCCCCTTCCTTGCCACCCTTCCGCACCATCCCAGTGACGACGTCTTTCTGTGCGGCAGCCTGGTCGAGGGACTTGGCAACGAGCATTCGGATTTCGACGTCTACGTCGTCACCGACGCGTATCCCCGTCTGCGTGACGGCACCTTCTTCACCGGCCGCATGTGCCGCACCCTGAAGGGGGAATGGGTGTTCGGCGCCACCCTGCCGCCGGATGCCGAGGTGGGCGAGGTGCTGGACCTGCATGCGGTCGGCGGCCGCTGCGTCCACATCACCTATATGGCCCGAGCCGACATCGCGCGCCGCTTCGACGACATCGAGCAGCGTTATGCCGGCGCCCGGCAGGACCTGGGCGACATCCGCGACGAACGCTATGACGAATACGGCATCGGCGACCGCACCATGGTGCACAAGCTGCTGGCGGGACGTCGGCTGCATGCCGGCGCCTGGGACGGCCGCATCGGCTTTTCCGAGCTGGCGGGGAAATACGCCTATCTGGCCTATCGCTACCATAATGCCAGCTGGGATATCGCCCTGGACATTTCGGGCGCGTGGTTCAGCGGCGACATGGACCTGTGTGTCCACTTCACACGCCGTTTCATGGAGTATTGCGCGTGGGGGTTCTCGCACCTGCTGGGGTTCACCAACACCAACCGCAAGTGGATCGTGGCGCTGGTCAAACGCTGGCCCGAGCCCCATGCGAGCCTCGCGCGCACGTTCATGGATCTCTATTTCGGCGACGTCCGCACTGCCCAGCGGCAGCAGGACTTCGTCGCCGCCGCGCTTGACTGGACCGACAGGGTCTTCGCCGCCGGCGTGGACGTGCAGCGCAGCACGCCCCAAGCCCCGCCCCCGGAGGAATGGAAAGCCTATTTCCTGGACATGTTCGTCCGCATCCAGGACCCCAGCGCGTTGCAGATCCGCGAATACCTGTGGAGTCTGCGGCTGGTGCAGAAGCAGGTCCCCGCTTCGGTGGAGCTGCTGCTGGCGCGCGGCTCCGAGAACCTGCTTTCCCGGTATCGGTAGGCTCAGGCGGGTTCCGGCGGGTTGGTCAGCCGTAGTTCGATCAGGTGCCCGGTCAGGGCGTGGGTGTCCACCACCCAGCCCCGGGCATTGCTGCGCCCGATCATCACCGCGCCGGCCAGCCCCACGCACGTCCCCTCCAGCTCCAGCGGCTTGCTGTCGGTCAGGTTGGCGAAGAACGGGTCGATGGCGCAGTCGCCGTAATAGCCTTCCAGATTCATCGCCGGAGTGATGGTCAGGCCCGGGACCATGGCTTCAAGCTGCGCGGCCATGGCCATCATCTCGCGCACGGCGTCGGGCCAAACCATGGGGACTTCGAACCCGGCGATCTTCTGGGCCGTGCGCACGGTCTCGCGGATGCCCGGATGCTTGACCGCCTTGGCTTCGATGGCTCGCGCAGCCTCGGCATTGGAAGCTTCGGCGATGATCGCCGCCGCCCGGGCCCCCTGCCCAAGCAGGCGATGCATGGCCCGGGGGCGGCTGCTGATGCCCACCTTCAGAATGCCGGGGCCAAACCAGGCCAGATAGACCACATGTGGCAGACGATTATAGCGCAACTGTTTGTCCGAGATGCGATCGCGGGCATTGTAGAATGCAGGATTGAAGCCGATGGCGCGGAAACAGTCGGGGCAGACGTCGTCGGGGCCGGTCAGCTTCGCCCGCAGGGGGCAGCTTTCGTCCTTGAAGGTGTCGAGGTCATAACGGCCGACGCAATAGCGCGCCTTCATCCGGCGCAGCGACACATGGCAATTCAAGGGCCTTACCCGTTCGCGTATGGTAGGCGTCACGTCGATGCGGTCCAAAGTCAAAAACGGCCCTTCTTCGTCATAGCCGTTACCGCAATAAACGCGTTTGACCGGGAAGGCATGCATGGGCTATCTCTCGCCTGGATTGAGGCGGCGACACGTTAACGCCTTTGGAGATTGTGCGCCACCCGCTTATGTTGCGGCTGGTCAGTCATGGTGACGGGATGACCCACCCAGTGCGACAACTCAGGGATGTATTCGCCTTCTCGTGGTCCGCCGACGGGCAGTTCATCGAGATACGGCCGACCGGGGGACCCGCCGCCCGGGGCGGCAGGGGCGGCCTGGAATTGTTCCAATGCCTGGGGGCCGATGCCCTGCCGACGCGCCGCAACGCCCGCGACCACGAACGGTTCGTGGCACTGACCCTGCAGAACCCGGTTATCCGCGTCATCCTGTCGCGCATGAACCAACTGGGCGTCGACGATTGCTGGCTGGCATCGGGCTGCCTGTTCCAGACGGTCTGGAACCTGCGGTGCGGCAAGGCGCCCACCGCGGGCATCCGCGACTACGACCTGATCTATTTCGACGCCGACACATCCTGGGACGCCGAGAACGCGGTCATCCAGCGCGCCGCCCGGCTGTTCGCCGACGTGGACGCCCGCATCGAACTGCGCAACCAGGCGCGCGTCCACCTGTGGTACGAGGCCAAGTTCGGCCGGCGGTTCGGCAGCCTGACCCATTCCTGCCATTCGCTGTGGCGCTATCCCAGCCGCACGTCGGCGGTAGCCATGCGAATCCACCCCGCCGGGCACATCGAGCTGTACGCGCCCTTCGGCATCCGCCACGCCCTGGACCTGAAGGTGCGCCCCAACCGGCGCGCGGACATCGCCGACGTCTACGACAGCAAGGCGCGGCGCTGGCGGGGAGAATGGCCGGCGCTATCGGTTGAACCGTGGTAGGCCTGCCGGGCGTGTGAAGCCCCACACCATCACCGCGCACGCCGCCGCCCCGCTTAGTGCGGCCAGGGCGAATACGGCATCAAGGCCCCAGCCGGACCATTCGCCCGCCGCCGCCACGGCAAACCGTGCCATCAGGGCCAGCATCGGCAGCATTGCCCGCCCGGCGCCTTGTGCGGCCCAGTTCAGCGTCACGCTTACGCCGGCCAGGCCATAAAGCGGGCCGGCGATGCGCAGATAATTCGCCCCCGCCTCCAGCACCGCCGGCTCGGGATCGAACGGGGCCAGGCAAGCCTCGGGTGCCAGGGCCAGGGTCAGCCCCATGATCTCCGCGCCGGCGCCGCCGATGGCGGTTCCCGCCCAGGCGGCCCGGCGCGCCCGTGCCTCTTGGCCGGCCCCGACGCTTGCCCCCACCACCGCCAGCACCCCGGTGCCCAGAGCGAACAGCAGGGCGTTGAGAACAAGGTCGAAGCGCGATGCCAGCCCATACCCCGCCATGGCTTGGCTGCCGAACCGCGCCACCGCCGACGTCACCATGGCCAGGGCGAGGTTGGCCAGCAGGCTGGCCGCGGTCGCCGGTCCGGTGACGCACAGGACGTCCACGACCATCGGGCGCCAACGTTTGCCGCCTGGGCCAATCCCCAGGCTGCCCCGCCCGCGGCCCAGATAGAGCAGCAGGGCAAGCGCGGCCAAAAGGTAATAGGCGACAACCCCCAGCCCGGCCCCCATCACGCCCATGCGCGGGAACGGTCCCCAGCCGAAAATAAGAGCGGGTGACAAGGGCAGGACCAGTGCGCCGGCCAGCACGATGGCGGCGGGGGCCACGGCATTGCCGCTGCCTCGCAACGCTGCGGCCAGAAGGTTGACCAGCCAGATCAGCGTCGAGGCGAGAAAAATCGGACCGGCATAATCCAGCGCGCAGGCAAGCACCTCTCCCTGCCCTCCCAGGCTGCGAAACAGCGCCTCGCCCCCTTGCCAATGCCCCAGCGCGCACGCCGCGCCCAAGGCGGCCGCCAGCCCCAGGGCGACCCGGACCACGGCCTGGGCGTCATCGCGCCGCCCCCCGCCCATGGCCCGGGCGACGGCCGAGGCGATGCCGCTGCCCACCGCACCGTTGGACAGGCCCTGCAGCAGCAGAACCCATGGGGTGGCTAAGGTCACGCCGGCAACGGCTTCCGGCCCCAGCCTGCTGATGAAGAATAGTTCCGCCAGCCCCACCAGCATTTGGATGCCCAGAACCACCACGGCCGGGGCCGAGAGGGCGAGAATGGGCCGCACGACCCCGCCCTCGCGCCGGCCATCGTTCACTGTCAAGGCTGCATCCCCCAGGTGCATCAATCACGTAAAGCGCAATATGGCGCAAAAGCACGGAAAGGTAGAATGACATTGGTGCGGATGGCGGTCTAAATAGGATTTATCGCTTGCGAGCCACATCCCTAGATTATATACCTTGCAAAGTTTTCTCCTAAAACGGGTTATGGCGAGGGAAGATGAACACCATTGACACCGTGAGCGACGACGCCCGCATCCTCGCCATCAAGGAAGTTGTTCTGCAGACCTTGCAAGCAATGTTCAAACTTGACCCGGGATTGGTGTCCAGAATTGACAGCAGTGCGAACCTATTCGACCAAATCGGCATCGACTCGCTGCAGGCTTTCGAGGCGATCATCACGCTGCACGATATCATCGAGGAGGAAATTCCCCGCGATATCGACCCCAACACCATTTCCACGCTCGACACCTTGGCGGTGTACTTGGACACCCATTACTCGCGCGAGCATCTGCAGTCCCTGTTCGACAAGGACATCGCGGCAATTCTGGAAGAGCGTTCGAATTCCCTGGACAGCCTCTGATTGATCCCGTTCAGCACAGGCCGGCCCATGGCTTCCCGTCCCGTTTCCGATCTGCTGCCGCACCGCGAGCCGTTCCTGTTCCTGAGAACCGCGACGGCCCTGTCTGCCACCACCGGCTGCGGCACGGCGCTCTGGCCGGCCGACCACCCCATCTTCGCCGGACATTTTCCTGGCCTGCCGATCGTGCCCGGGGTCTGCCAGATAGAAGCCGCCGCCCAATTGGCGGCATTCATCGCCGCGTCCAACGTGCCCGAGGACGCGGGGGTTCTGCCGGAATTCGTGGGTGTCCTGGGCGGGGTGCGAAAGACCTTGCTGCATGCGCCGCTGTTTCCCGGCGACGTGCTTGAGCTCGAGGCGAAGCTGCACACCGGCCTGGGTCCCATGGGGCTGTGCAGCGGCACCGGCCAGCGGGCCGGCCAGCGGATCATCACGTTCGAACTGATGCTGGCGGTGGTGCCCAGGACGCAGGTGGAAGCGGCGCTGGCAGCGAAAAGGGGGGAGGTCTGAACATGCGGCGAGTGGTTGTCACCGGGCTTGGCGCCGTCTCGGCCTATGGCCGTGGGGTTGAGCCGTTCTGGCAGGGCATCCTTGCGGGCCGCAGCGCGGTGCGCCCCATCACGGTATTCGACGTGTCCCCGTTCCGCAGCGGGTTGGGCGCGCCGGTGCCCGAGGAATTGACCAACGCTTCCGATCTGCGGGCCCATTTCGGCGAACCGCACGAGGATGCCACCTTCTATGCCTGTCTGGCGGTGGACGAAGCCCTGCAGGATGCCAACCTTCCGGCGGACCTGTCGGCACGGACACCGGCCGTGGGGTGCGCCGTCGGCACCTTGTGTGCCGGGGGACGCAACATCGAGGCCGCCGAGCGGGCCATCCGAACCCTGTCCGAGGAATGCCTGGAGCGCGACGACGCGCTGACGCGGGCAAACACCATGCTGATCGACTACCAGCTGGACACGCTGTGCGACCGGTTCGGGATGACCGGCCCGTCCACCCTGATCTCCACCGCGTGCTCGTCTGGAACCGACGCCATCGGGTGGGGCTTCGACGCGATCCGTTCGGGCGAATGCGACATGGTGGTGGTGGCCGGCGGCGACATCATCAGCGAAGTCATTCACGCCGGCTTCAATTCGGTGTTCTCCATCACCCAGACCGTTCCGCGACCTTTTGACCGCGACCGAACCGGGTTCGTCATCGGCGAAGGCGCCGGGGCGCTGGTGCTGGAGGACTGGGACGCGGCCAAACGGCGCGGCGCCAGGGTCCGCGCCGAAATTCTGGGTTATGGCCTCAGCAACAGCGCCTACCATCTGACCGCGCCGTCCAAGGATGGTTCGGGTGAAAGCCTGGCCATGCGCCGCGCCATGGACGAAGCCGGCCTGCGGCCCGAGCAGATCGATTTCGTCAACGCCCACGGCACCGCCACCGCCCATAACGACCGCTCGGAAATTCTGGCCCTCGCCGCGCTGTTCGGTGAACTCGCCCCAAGCGTCTCGGTCACCTCCATCAAATCCATGATCGGCCATTGCATGGGCGCCGCCGGCTTGATCGAGGCGGTCTCGACCGTGCTGTCGCTGGAGACCGGCTGGATGCCGCCCACCATCAATTTCCAGGCCCCCGACGACGTCAACCGCTTCGACATGGTGGCCAACACGGCCCGGCGGCGGTCGATCCGCCACGCCCTGTCGAATTCCTTCGGATTCGCTGGCCACAATTCGTGCGTCGCCATGGGCCGGGCGCCCGAAGCCGGCGGACCGGCAAGCAATCATCGAGGAGCGGGCCGATGAAGGACGTGGTGATCACCGCAATCGGTTCGGTCTCTGCCGCCGCCACCGACTGGGCCGGGCTGCTGGCGGCCGGGGCGGATGGGGCATCCGCCTTCAGCCCGTGGCCGGAGGAGGCGGGGCCGCCCGGTCCGACGGCGTTGATCGGGCAGATCAAGGCCTATGACCGCAAACGTTACCTCTCGGCGTCGGACCAGCGTGTCGCCGACAAGTTCGCGGCGATCATGACCCTGGCCGCCGGCGACGCCCTGAGCGCGGCCGGCCTGCTGCAGGGGTTGTCGGCCTCGGGCCTGGGCGACCAGATCGCCACCATCACCGGCACCTCGAAACCAGAATTCGGGGGGTTCTACAAATTCGGCCAGCCCGTCCTGTCCGGCCAGGCGGGACGGACCAACCCGGCCTTGTTCCCCTATATGGCGCGTAACGTGGCGTGCGGCCAAATGTGCATCACCTTCGGCCTGCGCGGCTATTCCAGCAATATGGCCGCCGGCCCCTTGTCGGGCCTGCATGCCATCGCCCGTGCCTACGAATTGCTGCGCACCGGCCGCGTCGCGGTCGCTTTGGCGGGCGGCGGTGAATGCCTGTCGAAATCCTCGCTGCGGATGAACCGCATCCTGTTCAAGGGGCATCACCGCGCCGCGGCGCCCGAGTTCTTCGGCCACCAACCGGCCCTGCACGTGCCCGCCGAGGGCGCCACCATGCTGGTGATGGAGACACTGG
>DATGXU010000165.1:0-32221 GCA_035298685.1 Magnetospirillum sp.
ATCAAGCGCGGACTTCGCGTCCGTTCCGGCAAGAAACGCATCCAGCAACTCGTCCGGGATGCTCGGGCGTTTCCGTGGGGGCATGGGCTATCTCCTTCTTTCCCATTATGCCCGCCCGTACACGGAATTCCTGACAGTCCCTCCTCGATAGCCATCAGCCATCGCAATGGTATCGGCCACCTCTTTCATGGCGTCACTGGTGCCCGCAGCCTTTGCCAACACTCCACCCGCCCCACCGCCTGCGGCCTGCGCCGTCTGTGCCAGAGGCGGTGGCATGGGGAGAGTCAGTTTTGGTTCCGGCGCCTGCGTAAGGCTGCGTACCGCCTGAGGCATGGTAACGGGATTCGACAGCGCCGCTGAGCCGACGATCCACTTCCAGGCAGGACCGTTCATAGCGTTGCTGACGTTCTGGGCGGCGTTAGCCATGCGCTCCATCAGGCCCACTATCATCGACGAGTTGGCTATGATTCCCATGAGGTGATCGAATGAGTTCCCTAGCCGATCAGTCGCCGCAGCCAACGGAGACATGCCTTGCGCGGCTAGTCCCTCAAGGTGTGGGCGTAGCTTGGATATGATGGCTTGCAGTGCCTCGGCGCGCTTACCTTGGGCGGCCATTCTTTCGATGCTGATTAGCTGTCCTGCGCTCAGGAACCCCAGGGCCTCGTTCAGTTCGCGGGCGCCTTTGGCGGGGTCAGACAGTGATTTGCCAAGCTGGGCGGTGGCCTTGCTGATATCCTGCTCGCCAATTGCCCGCGCGAAGTCCGCCCCCATATACGCCGCACCTTGAAGGCCTGCACTGCCCAGACCACGAATCCTGGCTAAATTCTGTACCGTCTTCTCGGCTGCCTCGCGGCTCACGCCCGGCAACTGGTTGATGCGGTCGGACAAAACCACAAGGTCTTTTGCGGCCAGGGTGCCTTGCTGACCTGTTGCGCGAATTATTCCAGATATGTCTCTGAGATTCTGCCCTTCGCTCGCCAGCCTCATCATGGCCGCAGTGACCACACCAAATGCAGCGGCGACGGCGCCGAGGGTGCCGATAACTGCTTTACCTTGAGCGGGGATGGCGCTCCAGACTTGCAGGAGTTCTGGGGCCTGGGTGAGAACGCTCTGGCCGATGTTCTGCCCACCTCCTGCGGCGATCTGCTGCGCCATGTTGGGCATCATGGTCGTTAGCATCATTCTGTCGGCGCGGTTCATACTGGAGAGCCAGCCCTTGGCTGGAATCTTGTCTTCAATCCCCTTCAGCCGGGGCAAAAGCCCCGCCAACCGCGCTACCTCGCTGCTGATTCCGGCATAGTCTCGCTGCAACTCTCCGCGCGCCTTCACGCCTGCAATGCTATTGGCGCCGCTGGCCGCGATCACGGTGTTATATCGGGTTACAGATGCGGTCAGTTTGTCCTGTAGTGCGATGCGCTGAGACATAAACCCGGCTTCGTCCGTCAATTGTCTGTTCAACCGCGATTCCAGCGAAAAAGCCCGCGTCTTGGCACTTTCAAGGGCGCGAAGGTCGGCTAGTTCACTACTCCGTGCCTGCGCAGCCCGTCCCGCAGCCACCTCTTGCGCCTTCGCCGCCTGAGCCAACTTTTCCATGGCAACAGCCTGTCTGACGGCCGCAGCGGTTCCAGCGCCCATCCCCGATGCCATCGCCTGCATGGTGGCATTCAACTTATCAATACCGCCAACTGCCCTGTTCATAGCCTCCAGCAGCCGTGAAAACCCTCCGTCACTGGCTTGGCGGAACCGATCAAGCACAGATGTGTTCTCATTAATGGCTTTCTTAATATCTGCCAATGAGCGGATTGCCTGTTGTGCATCAACGCGGACTTCCAATGTGGTTGTAGCTGTCACTTTATCACCTATAGGCAAAAGAAAAGGCGCCGATTGGCGCCTGTGATAACGAATATATTTGCGTGCGTTAGATCATGTTGCCCGATAAAAGGGCTTCAAGGCGTTCGCGGTCTACGCGATACCGACCGCCTACTTTGTGACCGATCCCATATTTCTGGCACCAGTACCGGACAGTGTGAATGCAGACCTCGGCACGCTTGGCCGCAGTTGATGTAGAAATGAACATGGCTTCAAACCCAATTAATTGAGAGTATCATTAATGACAATGTATAGCAGATGTGCAAAGAAAAGTAAAGATGGTAGGAAAAGAGACGGGTTTGTAAGGAGACGTTAAATCAGAGTTGGTCCCAAAAATTTTTGAAACCACGTTTTGTATTTATGGTGTGTTTTGGGGCAAACAGGTGCCGGGGACGGCGACTCTTTGCGACTCATTCTCAGCGCGTCCGAGCTTCCCCAGAGGGACATACCAAGGGCATAGGTGGAGTGTGGCCTTGGGACCCCGTTAGGTTGTGGATGCGCCGATGTGATGCGCGGCTAACTAGCGCATGACGAGTTAAGCCGTCGCCATCTCCGCTTTGATGCGCTGCACAACGCTCACACCAACGCCCATCTCGGCGGCGATCTTGCGAATACCCTTCCCACCTTCAGCCAGGGCCGCGCGGATAACGTCTTCCTTGTCCGTCTTCGGCCTACCGAGCACCTTGCCTTGCGCCTTCGCGCGGGTGAGGCCCGCGTTGACGCGCTCGCGGATCATGCCGCGCTCGAATTCGCTGAAAACCGAAAGCATGCCGAACATCGCGCGGCCAGATGGGGTGGACGTATCCAGGGCTTGTTGGTGCAGGTACAGGTCGCAGCCCTTGGCGTGGATGTCAGATAGGAACGCTACAAGGTCTTGAAGGGAGCGACCAAGCCGATCCACGGACCACGCAGCCACCATATCAACCTGACGACGGGCAATGCACTTCAGTAGCGCATCGAAGCCAGGACGCTTCTCACGGCCTTTGGCGCCGCTTATTCCGGCATCCTCGAACACGGCGACCACATCCCACCCACTCCGCAAGGCGACGGCTTCAATCTCACGGCGCTGGTTCTCGGTGGTTTGGCTGTCCGTACTGACCCGGATATATAAAGCCACACGCTTAGTCATCGTCTGCCCCCCCCTCATTTCTTGCCCTAAGAGTACCGCAGGTATGTACGGGAAACAAATGTTTTCCGTACACGCGAATGCGGATCGTGAGAGGCGCGGAAATGCTGGAGTCAGGTGACGCGATTTCGAGGGGGTTTTCGGTACAGGGTGGATTCGTAAGCAAGGGCGGCGGCGGAGAAACTGACTGCCACGATCAAGGCAAGCATGGAGGGCTGGCCTATGCCACTCGGCGCGGCTGTATGTCATGCTCAATTGCGGCAAGGCTCTCGACCACGACCTTTGACAAGTCGTGTGCCTGCTGCAAGTTCAGCCAAAATTCCGCCGTGGTGCCGAAATAGCGGCTCAGCCGCAGCGCCGTATCCGCTGTCACTGCGCGTCGCCCCGCTACTATATCGTTGATCCTGTTCGCAGGAACCTTGAGCGCATGGGCAAGCTGGTTGCCGGAAAGCCCAAGCGGAACCATAAACTCCTCATGGAGCATTTCGCCCGGATGAGTGCGGACCCGTTCAATGGTAGTCGCAAATTTCGACATCGTGGACTCCATCGTCTTTCCAGACAAAACATATCCGCCATTGGTCGTTGATGCGGATACTGTGTTGACCCTTCCGGTCATCCTCTAGCGCCTCTAGGCGATTCCCTGGCGGCACTCGTAAATCCTCCAGCACCACAGCGGCATCGAGCATATCGAGCTTGCGCTCGGCCTGACGGCGGATCGCTTCGAACGGGCGGCATCGCTTGCCCATCCATAGCGCCTCAGTGTCCTTGTTGCGGAAGCTCCGGATCATGGTTGTATGTTATACGTACAACGCTCAATGTCAAGGGCGCCGCGAACTGGCCTTGCGGCCCAGACGCACGAAAACACCGGGCACAGCGGAAATCCGCTCCCGGTCCACTGCTCGACGCCACCGGCCCCGGCTATATCGACGCCCAACATCGCCAGCCCCAGGCCAGCGCGTCAGACGCCACCGCGCATGCAGTAGTTATTTAATAACACAAATCCGAATGAATTAATATAACGCTGCGCCGTGTTGCCAAATCGTCAACACACAAATGGAAAGACCACCCCAGCGGTTAGCTGAGGTGGCCTTATATGATACGGGCAGTGAGATTTGAACTCACAGTATTGGGGTTTTTAGGACCCATGCGTATGCCGATTCCGCCATGCCCGCATGATATTATAAATTAGTGTTGCGTGGCATCGGGGCCAAACACCCACGGGTCGTTCCACTGGCCGGACCAATAGTCGGCACCCAACTCAGCCAGGGCCACGCCAGCTTCAGCGGCCATGACGTCGGCAGCGGAGTACAGGCACCGCTCAATTCGACCGATCAGTGCGCCCATGCCTTCCACTTCAGGCGCCAAGGTCCGCACGTCTGCAATAGCTAACAGAACTTGCGGGATGGCTTCGGCAAGGAAGCTGGCGGGATTTGCGGCAATGCCATCCTCAAGGGTGGCGATCTCGTCATACTCATCGCGGGCAGCGACATAAGCGACTCGGCGCGCAGCGGCGATAATGTCCATATATGGAAAGTTCATAACGTCCCCTTATGGGTGGTTGCTTCGTGCAAACGGTTATGAACGTGCGGTATGAGCGAGTCAACCAAATGGTTGAAAGAATCAATCACCCCATACCAATGGCTTTTTCCCTGTCGTGTTCTATGCCATTAGCTGTTGACGCTATGACAACACTTTTAATGATAAAACTAATTCATGTTAGTGTTGACGCTACAGCAATTTATATTAATAACGGCGCTGAAAATCGGCCAGAACCCACCCTTTCGGGTGAACTCGGGGGACTCAAAACGCGAAATCGGCGCGCGTGCGAGGAAGGGCATGCGCTGAACAATCCTCACTGGAAACGCTGCACCATCTAACCTACGATTAGGTTGCTCTAACTGAGATTAAAGGTGCGCCATGGTTGGTGTCGGAATGCCGCTGTCCTCGGATGACCGCCTGATTGAGTTAAAGCTAAAGCCGATTCGTGAACATCTTGATGCACTGTCCGCTCAGGTTCAGGGTATTAGCGCAGTGGTAGCATCCATGCCCCAAACAAAGGATATCGACATAGATTCCCTCAAGGTAAATCTTCAAGCGGTTTGTCAAAGGCTTTCTTCATCTCAGTCGCGCATTGCTCTCCAAACTGCTGACGCCATTCTTGAACTCGCGCGTCAACCTCTTCAATCGAATGAGACAAAATAAATTCGGATGATGGGTATGGTATATAATTGAATACAGGCATAGGTGCCTCCATGCGTTAGATCGGGCTGGCGGGGTTCATCACCCCGCCGCCGTGTGGCTATTACTTAACAAGCGTTCCTCGTGCCCACCGCATCCGATCAACAGGCCGCAGGCTGGCGACATCCGGCGGAACGACCGTAGGCGCGGCTGCTGTCGGGCGCGCTGGTTGAAGCTCTACGACAGGCGGCTGGTGTTCCCGTGCCCAGCGCATTTTCTCAGTCGCGGACAAACCTTCAGGCATCGGCTGCGCAGGCTCGTCGGGAGCCGGTTGATCCTGCATCCTGGCCTGAATCTGGTCTGTGAGGTCCGCGATTCGGGCTTCCATCTCGGCGGTGGTGGTGAAATAAGCCATGTTCTTCCTCATGAAAAAAGCCCCACTCCGGGGCCAGGAATGCCGCTCACTGGCGGCGGATACCGGCGTCATGCCGGAATAGGGATTAACGGGTCACTTCCAGGCCAGCGATCTCAGCGGCGCGGCACACATGCGCTGTCGTGATGTCGCGTGACAGAGTGAGTCGCGCGATATCCGCGACCATATCCACGTCAACCGAATCATGCTGCCGGGCCATCGCTCGGCATAGAAAGCGCAGGGCGGAAAAGGTGCGGGTCGGCAAGTAGCTCATCGTGCACCCCGCCAAGCCCAGCCAAACCCGGTCGGCTTGACGGCATTGACGAACGTAATGCTGCCTTCCTTGGTGACGGCGAAATCCAGTGCCTCGGCGGCTTCGAGGAGAGCTTTCTCCGTTATCTGGGTTTGGTGGGTCTCCAATTTATTATTGATTTGCTGCCACCGCCGAACATCCTCCATCAGGCTGTGCAACGGCGTTCCGCGCCACATCACGGGCTTGCAGGCGGCGAGGTATTGGGCGCAGAGGGTTACGTGGTGGGCATGGCGCTTGGGGGAGATGGGTGGCTGTAGCATTGCTGTTCCTTGGGTTCGGGCAAAAAGAAGCCCCGGTCATCGCTGGGATGCCGGGGCGGTGGGGTGGCCGTCTGGGGCCGGGGGGTGGAACCAGTGTCACCAGTATGAAGCTGGTGAAAAATTCAATTCAGCTTGAAAAAACACAATAGCCTCAGCATAGGTTGTGTATACATACAACCATTGCGGAGGGTATTTATGTTTTCCAGCTAAACTTTTCTCTTTCCCGGAATATACTGGTGATACTGGTGAAAGCTAAGGTTTCTGCGGGTTTCGGACTGGTTACGACACTGGTTCCGAAGTGGTTCCTACTGGTGATTGTGGTGATTCGGGCCGTTCATACGCCCACTTCTTCGGATTACCAACCTGCACTCGCTTCCACCCGTTGCGCTTCAATATCTTAGCGACTCGGGTTAGGTGCTTTTGCTCAAGCTCCTTAACGTCAAACCTGAATGCGGAACTGGTGAGGATTTCTGAGACGGTCACATGCTCCTGACCACAGGCGAGTGCGTAGTTCATGACCGCATCAGACCATGGATCATCCTGCATGCGAGCCTGTTGCTCAGACTCGGCGGCAGCTAGGACAGCCGTATCGGTGATCCACCACTTTTCCCCGTTCCGATAAGCGGTGACGGCCTCTGCCCACAACTGATCTCGGATCTCTGCCAGCTTTCCTTCATCGACCTTGGTGATTTCCACGGGCCAGAAGCGACGATTACCTGTCTCATCAGTAAGGTAGCCGTTCGATCCCGGATTGACGGTGCCGACAAAAACACACTGGCGCGGGTGTGGCATTACGCGCTTTTCATAGGGGCTGCGAAACCTATCCTCCTGGCGGGCGATGAAGGATTTTATGGTGTCTACCGATGACTTTCCCATGGCGGAGAGTTCGGCAATCTCGATGATCAGCACCCCCTGCATCTGGAGGGCCGAGTCCTTCGTGCCCAGATCGGCTAGATCGTCGGTGAACCATTCCCCGCCGAGGATGCGCGCCGCCTTTGACTTCTGAAGTCCCTGTGGCCCTTCGAAGATCAGCGCATAATCGGCCTTGCATCCTGGCTTATAAACCCGCGCAACCGCACTGATCATCCAGGCGCGGCCAACGGCGTGCGTGTAATCGGTAGCGGCCACGCCAAGGCAGTCAGTTAGCCATGTACTTAGGCGCGGTTTGCCATCCCATTTCAGCGCGTCAAAGAAGTCCCTCACCGGATGGTATCGGCGTTCGCGCGAGACCATTTCCGTGGCCTGCTGGACGGTCTTTAGCGGAACATGGAGTCCGTGCAGGTCGAACCACTCGTGCAAGCGGTGGTCGTCGTCATCTTTCCATGGGCGTGGTGTCTTCTTATCCCATGGTAGTGGCGAGCGAGCGAATGGAGCACCAGCGAATTCATTGAAAGCAAGCACGTTGGCGAGGTCCGAGTTGCTCCGCAGCATCTCGGCTGCGTTTGCAAACACAGGCTTGGGGCTGCCATCTTCCGCCAGAACGGGCAAGTCAGAAAACTTGCTGTTCATCCGCGCGAGCGCGCGCTTGTGGCCGTCCAGTTCGGCGCGAAGTTCACCCATCTGGAGTCCGGAAACTTCCTTTAGCCCGCGCAGCAGATTACCAACTTCACCTGCTGTTAGGCCGCCTGTAGCGGCCACATCACGGAGGATTGCCGATACGGCCTTGGTGTCACTATGCCGAACGCTGGCGACGGCAGACCTGAGGGATTCCAGTGACGAAGGGGAATAAACCTCGCACGCGGTGGCCTGCGCCGACGTGCCGCCCCACTGGTGGACCACCTGGGCATCAGCACGGGTCAAGCCGGGTCGCTCACCCTGCTCAACGTCCTTTGCGAAATCGTCATTGCTTAGCGGTCTGACTATCTCGCCAGGAATGCCAGCCATCATGGCTGCGTTTGCGGCGGTATGAGCCGCTTCAAGGCCAGCTTCACCAGCGTCGGTAAGATGGTCAGGAACTTCAGTCCTGGCACGCGCGAGGCGTCGAATTTCACCATGCCCGTGGTGCTTAGGGTCGCCCAAGTCGGTTCCCCATGAAGCCACATGGCTGCGGCGCCAGATTCGATTCCCTCCGAAATCGCAAGGCGACCGTCAGCGCCCACGGGGGCAAGCATGACCACGCCACCCTTGCATAGGCCGATCATTTTCTTTTCCTTGGTGCCGTCCTCATTGAGGAAGGTCCGGTGGACACCTCCGGTTTCCGTCCCATCGGGATAGCGCACTACGCCGATCATAGCCGGGCGTCCGATGGTGTTCGCGTGGTCGGTCGTGTCGTCGCAGAATTGAAGGTCAGGCGTATCAGGCATTGGGATGCCGCGACTGGTCCAATACTGCTCGACCAGAGTGACGCCCTGCGCGGGGGCGCACTTAGACCGAATGAGGCGCACATCACCGGCATAGCGGTTCGGGTCCACCGGACGTTGCGGCAGCGCTGGAGCGGCGGCCCGAATAGGCGCCGTATCGGTGTCAGCGCCGTCAGGTGGGTCAATGCCGAGAAGTTGGCAGAGACGCGCTACAGCAGCCATCCCGGCAAGTCCGTCAACGGCCCCCACCATCTCCTGGGCGCTGTATCCGCGACTGACCCGAGAATCGTAATCATAGCCTGTGCCAGCAGACGCCCCCATAAGCTGGATAACGAAGCTGCCCTGCTTGCGCGGGGCATGGCCCTGCACATTAGCAAGGCGGTACTCACGCCGGTCCTGGCTCAGTCGGCCAGACGGGTAGAGGGCGGGAACCCAGTGGGGCGCATCGTCGCCAAACGAAAATTGAATTCGTCCCAATCAAACGGTTCCGGCACATCATTAAGGTCGAGATAGCCCGATAGGGCATCAACGCCAATCATGACGTCATTAAGTTCCAATTCCATCTTCAATCATCCTACTATCTTAGTTGGTTATCAATCACACGCCATTGTAATAACTTGATTTTTTATCACGGATGATGTAGGTTAAGGCCTATCAATCATCCAAACTTCCACCCCATCGGCACCACCCGGTGGGGTTTCTTTTTCACTAATTACTATCTTCGATTAATGTGCATCGCTGGCACCTCGTGGCCGATACGGCTGCAAGCCCGCCTGCTGGGCTTCAAGAAAGGCCGAGTCCAGCCAGACGCGCCAGCCGTCCTCATCGCGATATGCCGGTACGCGGCCAGCGCGAACGCGCGACCACAATGTGTTCACAGGGATTCCAAACAGGCGCGAAGCATCTGGTATCCCAATTCGCCGCTCTTGCGGCAGTTCAGAAAGCTCTGCCATTTTAACTCCTCTGGGCAAAAAAATGCCGGGATGACCATTCGGCTCCCGGCTGTCGTAAAAATTCCATACTTCCATTTCAGACATATCATATTGTCGATAGACTGTCAAGCACATAGCCTGACCTTTACTTATTGCGCTAACGCGAGGACTCTCGGATTAAACAATTTTATTTTAGCGGGGCCGGGGTGTGGCGTGCGAGGCGCCCGCTAACACACCCCTCTACGGCGCCGGCCTTCCTTTATCGCTTCAACGCCCTGGCGGATCAGGTTCAGCCCGTCTGGCTCAATCTGGCAAACGCACTTCAAATAACCCTCGCGCGACATTCCTGCCGCAGCCCAGGCGCCGTTCGCCTCGATGTCGTCAAGGATGTCGATGGCCTCATCAAGCCGAAAGTTCAGCATCTCAGCAATGCGGTGACCTTTCTTGATGACGTAATCATCCCACTCCTCGCGTGGGATGCGGGAGAGCGGGGTGGCGATGTCGTATACGGTGGAGATACGGACCATCAATGGACACTCCCCACCTGCGATGTGTGGGCCTTCACCCCATTATTAATAAACGAATTCAGGTCGCTCTCCCGATACCTCACCAATCTGCCCATTTTAATATATTGCGATCCATCGCCTGTGCATCGCCACTTCTCCAGCGTGCGCACGGAAAGGCCAAGGCGTTCTGCGGCTGATTTCTGATTAACTAAAAAATCCATGTTTTCCTCTATGCGGTTGCTTGCCATGCACTGCGGCTGGCTACTACTCCCAGATAGGCTCGCGTCACGATGGAATGTCAATACACTGCAACCGGTGTGTGTAAGCCTAGATTTACCCTCAGTTCGCATGTGAATTTATCAGCGCTTCGACGTGCGCGCCCCAGGTGTCCATGGCTGCTTTTCGCTCATCGAGGTACTCGAATTTATTATAAATGCGCGCCACGCCCGACAGAGCCTTCGGCACATGGTTCAGGACGCGATCTGCAATCATGTGGTCGATTTTGAGGCGCGCCGCTCCAGTTGCGAACGTGCGGCGGAAGTCGTGGAAGTCCCATTCATCAATCGACACAACGGACGAGACAGCCTCCCCTGCCCGCTCAGCCACTTTGCGGCGAGCCTTCAGTATCTCATCGTCCAATAGAGCCTTGGCTCTGGAGAAGCCAGAAACGGGCGTCTTCATGGTGGTTGTGAAGAGATATTCGCTATCCTGACGCGGCATGGCATCCAGCACGCTCCGAGCCTGTTCGCTGAGATGAACGATGTGCTCTTTACGGTTCTTCGTGCGCCCGGCCGGGATCGTCCAAATATTGGCGTTAAGGTCGAACTCTGACCATCTCGCACCTGTCACCTCGGCTCGCCGCTGAGCCGTCAGGATCAATAACTGCGCCATCTGCCCGAAGGGGTATCCCCGCGATACAGCCGCATGCCAGACCTCGCGCAACTCGTCGTCCGAGAGAAACCTTTCTTTGGGGACATATGGAGCATCCAAGCGAATGCCTGCGGCTGGATTCGCCGGCATAAGGCTCTCATCCACCGCAAACTCAAACAGCGGCCTGATGCGCTTCAACGCCTCACGGGCTGCACCATCCTTACCGGCATCCTGAAGGCGCGAAAGCACGGCCTTAACATCGTTGCGGCCAATGGTCGCAATATCGCGCTGTCCCCATGTGCTGACAAATTCTCGGCGCAGAAGTTGCTCTACCAATTGGCCCCGCGCCTGCTTTGAGAGGCGGCGACGGGTGTAGGTGTCCACGACATCAGAAAAGGCGCGCTTGCGGCTATGCTTCTCCTCCTCGCGGGCCTGTCGTTCAGCCTCTTCCGCTGCCTTCTTCTCCGCGAATGGGTCAACGCCAGCGTCCACCTTACCCAAGATGATGCCGGCTTCCTTGCGGGCCTTTTCTACCGTCCACGATGCGTCTCCCGGCTCGCCGATGGTGACGCGACGGCTGGGGGATCCTCGGCCTCCGGTGCGGTACTGGACGATGAAGGACTTGGTGCCAAGCTTCGTCACCTTGACGCCGAATCGCTTCAGCACCGTGTCCCAACAAACGTATTCGGCGCCGGTGGCGGCGAGGGCCTTGATAGCCTGATTAGTGAGCTTGGCTTGCATCTGTGGTCGGCTCCAGTAAGCACCGTGCCCTGGTCTGAGGGTAAGCACGAGGTAAGCACCATGGAGCGTACTACAGCGAGACAGGTTCGGGGAGTCCAAACGGCAAGAGATGAATTACCGCCACATTTCAATGACTTGTAGATGATCAGGCGAAATCCAGGGTTATCTGGCGCAGCTACAGCACACCCTTCACACGGGTGGGGTCGCAGGTTCAATCCCTGCATCGCCCACCATCTACTCCCACAATTCCCTGATTTTTCCGACATCAAGATGCTGAGCACATAACGGCCAAGCCCGAGCCAGCCCAGGGCGGCTGATGCATCGCCACTTGCCGGGCTCGGCCTTGCCGCCTAACATCACCCCCGCTGCGAGAACATGTCCGAGCATGTCTGCCTCGGTGGTTGTCAACGCATCTCAGCGGCGACGGGGCCGACGCTGTCAGCGGCTCGCGAATCGCCGTCATAGCAATGGGGAACGCTGGCGAGATGGGCATGATTGACCGGGCGGTGTCGGCACTTCTGGCGTTCATGGGCATATTGTTCACCGGCATTGTCGCGTGGGCGCTTACGGAAACGTTCGCGCATGCGCGCCTCGGTATCCTCGGATCGCGGATGGCGGTGTTCTGGGCAATGGTGGCGGTGGCGGCCATGGGGGCGGCGCTTCGCTGGCGCCGGCTTGCCAGGCGGGCCCGACCGGCACGCACAGCCCGTCTCGGCCCCCAGGCACCGGCACCCACGAGCGCCACCGGCGTCGCGCCGTCACAATCCACCCCAACCCCATCCACCCCAGCCCCTCGGGAAATCGACATGGCCGATGCGGCGGACGTGGCTTGGGTGCAAGCGCAACGCGACCCGGCGCTTTGGCACCTGGCCACGATGGCGGCGCTTGCCTACCGCGGCAACCGCCATGGCTTTGTGCATTGGGTGTTGCGGCAACCGGAGTTGGACCGCGCCACGGCGGGATGGATCTTCCTTTGGGCCGAGGGCTCACGCTACCTGCGCGGCAAAACCGACTTCTATCCCAGCCATGTCAGCGGCGACGAAATGCTGGACCTGCTTCGTGCCGTCTGCGAGCGCAGCGAAGGGGCTGGATTTTCCAACGACGCCCTGGGACTTGACGGCGACTTCGAGGCGGAACGCACCGTCTGTCTGGCGGCCATACACAACGGCCAAGTAGCGGCCGGCATCGTTGCGCCGACGGCCCTCTTGGCAAGGGCGTTCAGTCCCCCGCGAGATGACGGGCGATTCACGCTCGATGACGGAATTATTCTCGTGTGAAACGCAGACCGGGGCACGGGTGCCCGGCTGGTAAAAGTCTCGCCCAATACATTTGGCACTACACCACATACTAAAGTCGCAATTTGCCCAACCACAAACCAGAGCCGATGCTCGGGTGCTTGCCTGACCGCGCAATAGCGTTGCCCGTGTACAACTGGCGTCGCGGCGAGCCTTTTCCCTTACAAGCCAACCCAAGAAAAGGACAGGGGTTCACAACCTGACCGAAAAAAACACGTACGCACAAGTGCCGCCAGAAAATACTCTTTCGCTTATTCATAGCCATGGCGGCGCCTAAACGCGCCTCGGCCTTGATGGAACGAATATACGAAAACCTATTCACTTCTATTACAGACACAATCCACACATCTTCTTGCTATTTTTAGTGCAGCGAAGAACCTTGACCGGAGTACCTAGGAACGCAACAATTCGCCAACGGAATTTAAACCGGAGAAAACACCGCCATGAAGCGCATCGCCGTCGCCACCATCGCCCTGTTCGCCATCGCGGCCACGCCGGCCCTGGCCGCCGACAAGGGAACCGCCGACGAGGCCGTTGCTCTGGTTAAGAAGGGCATTGCCGCCATCAAGGCCGAGGGCAAGGACAAGATCTACGCCGCCATCACCGCCAAGGACCCCCGGTTCATCGATCGCGACCTGTACCTGTTCGCCTACGACCTCGAGGCCAACTGCCTATCCCATGGCTCCAACGCCAAGATGGTCGGCCGCAACACCATCGACACCCAGGATACCGACGGCAAGTACTACATCAAGGAGCGCATGGAGCTGGCCAAGGCAAAGGGAACGTTCTGGCAGGACTACAAGTTCCCCAACCCTGTCACCAAGATGATTGAGAACAAGTCCGCCTATTGCGAGCGGGTTGACGACAATCTTCTCTGCTCTGGCATTTACAAGTAAGCGCAATCATAGGTGTCGGCAGGGGTCAAGGCGCCATGAACTGGATAGACAACGCCAGCATTCGGCTGAAGATTGCTTTGGCTCCTGCCATATTGGGCGTGCTGATGGTGGTCATCATCATCAACGGACTGATGGTGATCGCCGACACCAAGCGCAATATCGGCCACGAACAGCGGGTCGCCGAACGGAACGAGGCGATCAGTGGGCTGGCGCAGACGATCCTCGCCGCCAAGGCCAACCTGTATCGCCTGACCTCGATTGCCGCGAACGAGAAAGACCCGGCCAAGGTCGCCAAGATGTCCAAGGCCGCCGTCGCCGAGTTGGACGAGTTGAAGACCTCGCTGAAATCCATCGAGGACATCAGCGCCGAATTGGGGATCGATCCGGCCCTGGCTGCCGATTCGACCGACAAGCTGAAAAAATATATCGCCGCCGCCCGTGACGTGGCCGACATGGTCACCGACGACATCGGTTATGCCCTGATCATGACCGGTTCCACCGACCGCAAGTACGAGGTAGCGGCGGAAAGCTTCGCCAAATTGCAAAAGGCCATTGGCGACGTGCGGGCGCAAACCGCCACCGGGCTGACGCGGTCGATGGCGGTGGCCCGCAACACCTTTGTCGGCGGCGGCGGCCTTGCCCTGGTGCTGGCCGGCGTGCTGACCATCGTGCTGGCCATCCGCATTTCGGCGCCGCTGAAATCCCTGACCGGTGTGGTGCAGAAGCTGTCCGACCGCCAATACGATACGGTGGTGCCCAACCAGACTCTGCGCGACGAGGTGGGCGAGATGGCCCGCGCGGTGGAAACCCTGCGTGAGGTGGGCCTGGAAGCCAACCGCCTGCAGGAAATCCATCGTCGCGAGGAATTGGCGAAGGAAGAGCACGCCGCCCGGGTCGATCAGCGCCTGCGCCGCTTCGACGCCGAGGTGAAGGAAGCCCTGCGCTCCATGATGGGCTCGTCCGACGAGATGCGCTCGCTGGTGGACACCATGGCGGCCAATGCCCAGGAGACCTTCGAGAAATCCGCCGTCGTCGCCGACGTCACCGTCCGCACCTCGGGCAGCGTCGACATCGTTGCCGACGCGGCCGAGCAGTTGATGGCTTCGATCCACGAAATTTCCCGCCAGGTGGACCACTCGACCGCCATCGTCGGCGAGGCCACCGACAATGTCGGCCGCGCCAAGGGGGTGGCCAACGGGCTGGCCGAGGAAGTGGTGCGCATCAACGACGTGGTCGATCTGATCAACACCATCGCTCGCCAGACCAACATGCTGGCGCTCAACGCCACCATCGAAGCCGCCCGCGCCGGCGAGTCCGGCAAGGGCTTCGCCGTGGTCGCCAACGAGGTCAAGGTGCTGGCCAATCAGACCGCCACCGCCACCGAACAGATCGCGCGCGAGATCACCGCCGTGCAGGAAGCCACCAACACGGTGGTGTCGGTGATCGACAACGTCTTCCATACCATCGAGCGGCTGTCCACCATCGCCACCGCCATCGCCGCCGCCATCGAGGAACAGAGCGCCGCCACCGGCGAGATCACGCGGTCCATCAAACAGGTGGCCGGCGGCACCCAGGAAGTGCGCGCCAACGTCGAAACCATGAGCGAGGCCGCCAGGGTTTCGGAAACCGCCAGCAATCAGGTGCGGCATGCCTCGGTCAACCTGTCCGAGCGCGCCGTGTCGCTGCAGGGCAACGTCTCGACGTTCCTGGCCGAGGTGGCGGAAATCTGAGCACCGGCGGCTTGACCTGCCATCGGGCCGCCGGCGTTGACACGCCGGGGGAAAACCAATATTGCCAGAAGCCACCCCCTAGTGCGGCCATCGCGGCCGCGGCCAGGCGCGCGCCCGGTCAGGTGGCTTCTCGCGCTTCGGCGACGTCAGGCATCGGGATCGGCCCTTCGTGAACATCCTTTTCATCACCGCCACCCGCATCGGCGACGCCGTGTTGTCCACCGGCCTGCTGGATCACCTGCGGCAGCGTTATCCCCAGGCGCGCATCACCGTGGCCTGCGGACCGGCCCCGGCGCCGCTGTTCGCCGCCATCCCGGGCGTGGTGCGGGTCATCCCCATGGTCAAGCAACGCCGGGCCGGCCACTGGCTGCGGCTGTGGCGCCAGACGGTGACCACGCCGTGGAGCCTGGTGGTCGATCTGCGCGGGTCCGCCACCGGCTGGCTGGTGCCAACCCTGCGGCGCAAGATCATCCGCTCGGACTGGACGCCTCAGCACCGGCTGGTCCATCTGGCGAAACTGTTCGGGCTGGGGGCTTCGCCGCCCCTGCCCCGCCTGTATGCCGGCGCCCAGGCCGCCGCCCGCGCCGCCCAGTTGATCCCCGCCGGCAGGCCGGTGCTGGCGGTGGGCCCCACCGCCAATTGGGGGGGCAAGCAATGGCCGGCCGATCGCTTCGCCGCCGTGGCCCACGCCCTGACCGCCGCCACCGGCCCGCTGGCCGGCGCCGCCATCGCGGTCTTCGGCGCGCAGAACGAGCGCGACGCGGTGGCGCAATTCGTCGCCGCCCTGGCCGGCCGGAAGGTCATCGATCTGGCCGGCAGCGTCGACCTGCCCACCGCCTATGGCTGCCTGGAACGCTGTGCGTTTTATCTGGGAAACGATTCGGGGCTGATGCACATGGCTGCCGCGGCGGGTATCCCGACGCTGGGATTGTTCGGTCCCAGTTCGGAGATTCTTTACGGCCCCATGGGGCCGTGGTGCCGAGCGTTGCGCGGACCGCGCAGCTTCGAGGACATCTGCCATGCCCCCGATTTCGACCACCGCAGCCAGCAATCGCTGATGCAGGATCTTGAGGTGGCCACCGTGATCGCGGCGGCCACCGATTTGTGGCAAAGCCGTCAGGCGGCCAGGCTCTGAACACCCATCTGGGTGAAGCTGTCCAGCAGATCCACCAGCCACGGACCGAACTCTTGCTGCGTGCCGGCGCGGCGGGCGGCGCGCCAGCGATCGAGGATCTGCCCCAGCGCGCCGGCAGTGGCGGCGCGGCCGGCCAGAAGGCGGGCGAAACAACGGTTCAACTCGCTTAGCTGGTCGATCCGGCGGCCACCGGCCAGGATCAGCTTGGCCGTGGCGGCCAACGCGGTGCGATCCTCGGGCAGCGGGGCGCTGGGCGCCAGCGCCTCCGCCACGCGCCACAATTCGGCATTGAAGGCGATGGCCTCGCGACACTCGGTGCCGTTTTCAGCCCGGTTCAGCTGAAGCACGGAAATTTCCATGACCACCGACAAGGCGATGTCGACGCGGATTCCTTGGACGTTCCATGCAGGCATGCCTACCTCCCTAACAGGGCGTTTCGCCCTCGTATTCATATTTGTCCATAATGTGACGCAAAGTGACGCAATTCCCAATCAGACATGGGGCGGATACCCTAGGCGCGGAGGCATTAGGCACAGGTTCCGTTGGTATATGGATCGACGGAAAAATCGTCCGAACAGCGCATTGGTCAGACCGGAGCGACCGCGCCCGTCAGCCGCTCCAGCATCCACGTCTCGAACCGCGCCGAGGAATGGCTGCCGGCCCATTCCGCCACCAGCCGGTCGCGATAGTGGTCGGGTTGGCCGCCACCGGCCAGATCGCACGACAACGACATGTTGCGGCCGGCGACAAAGGCCATGTCGCGCGGATCGACGCAGGGGCAGGCGTCCAGCGCCAGCAGCGACGCCACATGATCGGCCACGTGCGACAGCATGTCGCCATCTGGCCACAGCGGGCGTTCGCGCGCCATTTCACGAATGATCCGCCATAGCCTGAGGTTATAGCTGACGGCTTCTTCCAACTGACGGTCGGACTTGGCTCGCATCAGCAGGTTGGCCGCCGCATCCAGGCAGACAGCCAAAACCATGTCCTGGCGGTGATCCCGCCGGATCCATTGCACGCTCATGTCGTCCTCCCTGACGATTTCTTGCCCCGGAACCTACAACCGGGAAAGCCCCATCACGAATAGGGCGATGGTCAGGACTGACGAGAGGCACCCGCCTATGTCTTCGGTGGAGTTCAGGCCTCGGGGGGCAGCGGCGGCGCGGAGCAACCGTCGGGCAGCGGGCGGCTGTCGTCGCCCAGCACGCGGTGCATCATCACCACGTCGACCCAGCGGTCGAACTTGAGGCCGACGCCGCGCAGCACGCCTTCCTGGCGGAAGCCCATGGCCCGGTGCAGGGCGATGGACGACTGGTTGGCGGAATCGCCGATCACCGCGATCAGGCGGCGATAGCCCAGGTCGGTGCAGCGTTCGATCAGCCCGCCCAGCAAGGCGCGACCGACGCCGCGCCGCTGGACGAACGGGGCCACGTAAATGGAATCCTCGAGCGTGTAGCGATAGGCCGAACGCGGCCGCCACGGTCCGGCATAGGTATAGCCGACCACCTCGCCCCGATCCTCGGCCACCAGATAGGGCATGCCGCGTTCGAGCGTGGCGGCGCGGCGGCGGCACATCTCCTCGACGGTGGGCGGCACCTCCTCGAACGAGGCGGCGGTGCGGGTGACATAAAAGCTGTAGATGGCCTGCACCTGGGCCATGTCGGCCTCGGTGGCATCCCGCACCAGCACGGGCAACGGCGGATGAAGCGAGATCGTCATGGAAAGGCGTGTTCCCTGGTCAGTGCCGCCAGCGTCTCGACCACCCTATCCAAATCGGCGGCCAGATGCGCGAAGCCGGGCAGCTTGGCGTGGCAGGTTTCGTCCATGTAGAGAGAGCGGTTGAGTTCGATCTGCAAGGCATGGCTGCCCTTGCGGGGCTGCCCGTAGTGCCGGGTGGTGAAACCGCCGGCATAGGGGGTGTTGCGCACGGCGCGATAGCCAAGTGCGCGAAAGGCGTCCTCGGCGGCCTGGGTGATCTCGGGCGCGCAGGCGGCGCCGTAGCAATCGCCCAGCACCACGTCGACCCGCGACAGCCCGACGTCGCGATCCAGCGGCCCGCCGATGGACGGCATCGAATGGCAATCCACCAGCAACGACCAGCCGAAGCGCAAGCGGCTGTCGTCGACCAGCGCGGCCAGGCGGCGGTGATAGGGGCGATAATACTGTGATACACGCCGCTCCACCTCGGCCACCGGCAGCTTGCCGGCGTAAATGTCGGCGCCCGTAGCCACCACCTTGGCGATGGTGCCCAGCCCCGCCGCCACGCGCGCGCTGCGGGTGTTGGCGAACTGGGGCAACGGCCCCGAGAACATGGACGGGTCCAGTTCATAGGGCTCGCGGTTGGGATCAAGGAAAGCGCGGGGGAAGCGCGCGCAAAGCAGCGGCGCGCCATGGTCCACCGCCGAGGCGAACAGTTCGTCCACGAAGCTGTCTTCCGACCGGCGCAGCCCCTGCGGATCCAGGCGCGACGCGGCGATGAAGTCCGCCGGATACTCGCGCCCGGAATGGGGCGACGAAAACACCAGCGGCACCGTCCGTTCCGGTGGCTCGAGAACGCTCAGCACATGGCTGTCGTCGAAAGCAAGCGGCATGCTGTCCATGGCTCAAGGTATTAGCAGGTTGGCGCCCCTCTGTCACAGGGATGCGTAGGCCGCCATCCCCCCTGGCAAATGGCATCGGTAAAAATTTTTCACATCCGCGACGGAAGGGCTTGCCAAGGCCCTCAAAAGCGAATACAAGACCGCCCTCGACGCCGCCAAGCGGCTCGGGCGGTTAGCTCAGCGGTAGAGCACTTCCTTGACATGGAAGGGGTCACAAGTTCGATCCTTGTACCGCCCACCATCGGACCTCCTAGGGAAACCTGGGGGGTCCGTTCCATTTTGGGGGTTCGCCAACCGGCGCTCCGCACCAAGCCCCCCCCTTTCCCCGGGCGCAAATGAAAACGGCGGCCAGATGCACTGACCGCCGTCGAGCCGCCCCTTCGCGGCCAAAATCTCTAAGTCTGCCGCAAGGGCAGAATAAAACGCGAACTTCTTTCGCGTTTCGCAATCCATCGCGGCCCTGGATGGCCGCGCCCCAACATGCGAAACCCGAATGTTCGCCCGGCGGATCAGCCGAAGCCGTGGATCATCACCGTGTGGGCAACCCAGCGGCGCGTGGCCTCGCACTCGAACTCGACTTCCTTTTCCACCCACTGGACAAGTTGCTGCCTGGCGGATGCGGCCGCATTCTGGTCGGCCCCGTTGGCGGTCTGAACCATCGCTTGCGCTTCGGCGTCAGTAATCTTTTTCACCCGCAATCTCCTCTTCCTGCTATGCCCCCGCCTGCAGGCGCGTGACCTGCAACGGAGAGAGGTTATCACGACAGACGCTAACATCAAAATGGTTGCATAGGGTATTTCCCGACAATTTTCAGACATCACGCGCCGCCGGCGCGGGGCCGGCGATCATCCGCGCGCGGCAGTTTATCCGGCGGCAGTCTATCCGATCGGAACGATTGAAGCCGACCGGGCCATGCCCAATTGCCAATGACCGACACAGGGTGAGTGCCATGGGCAAACCGCATCTGCTTTTCGGCCTGCTGCTGCTGACCGCGTGCGCCCCGTCGAGGGGGCTGCCCGATCCGGCGGAAACCGCACGATTGCCCCCGCCCACCGCCAGCGGCGGCAATTACATGCGCGACGGTTTCTACGACGGCGGCATCGACGATCCCGATCAGACGCCGCGCGCCATGGCGTTGCCGGAATGAGCCGCGCCCTTGTCCCCGCTGCGGTCGCGCTGGCGATTTCCGCATTGGCGGCCGGTTGCGCCAGCCCCTACCGCCAGGCCCTGGAAAGCCGCGACCTCATGCGCCCTGAACCACCCATGACGGCGGCCGACCAGCGGGCGATCGCGCCCTATCAGAATTCGCCCTATTTCTCGGAACGGCTGGCCGCCTTTCAACGCTGAGCGTCGTCGTCGGCGGCATTCTCGCCCCGGCGCTGGGTGGCCCAGGCCACGGTGGTGGCGTCCCAGGGCACCATTACGGTGGGATTGCCCAGTTGGGGCCGTACCCACGACCACGGCACCGAGAGATGCGGCCGGTTGGGATTGACGCGCTCGTCGATGGTGACGACCACGCTGGCGATGCTCTGGTCCAGCGACAGCGCCAGCCCGGAAACCTCGCCGATGCGGCCGCTGCCGGCGCCATAGACCGGCTTGCCCATCAGATCCTGCCGCACGCGGTCGTTTTGCGCCGTCGCATCCGACTGGGCCGATGCGGGCGACGGCAGCAACAGAAGCGACAGTACGGCCGACAGTGCGAACTTCATGGAGGGTGCCCGAAAAATTCCGCCCGATGGGGCACATGGCGGTGCCGGGGGTGGAAGGCAAGCGTGCCAAAGGGCTGGCGGCGAAAGGTGATGATCGACGGTCGGGGCGCCGTTTGTTAATTTCGGCGGCGCGAACGCAACGGGGAAAGCCCTTGTCCATCTACCTTCCCATCGCCGGCCTGTCGGTGGACGTCTACGCCCTGCTGGTGCTGGGCGGCGGCGTCGGCTTCCTGTCGGGGTTGTTCGGCGTCGGCGGCGGCTTCCTGCTCACTCCGTTTCTGATGTTCATGGGCATTCCCCCGGCGGTGGCGGTGGCAACCGGCGCCAATCAGGTGGTCGGCGCCTCGGTGTCGGGCCTGATCGCCCACTGGCGGCGCAAGAACGTGGACGTGCGCATGGGCGTGGTGCTGCTGATCGGCGGCGTGGTCGGCTCGACCATGGGCGTGGCGCTGTTCAGCTGGCTCAAGCAATTGGGCCAGATCGACCTGGTCATCGCCCTGTGCTACGTCATCTTCCTGGGCTTCATCGGCGTGACCATGGGCGTGGAATCCCTGTCGACCCTGCGCAAGGGCGCCAGTTCGGTGATTCCGCGCAAGCGGCACCGCCACCCGTGGCCGGGCCTGCCGCTCAAGATGCGCTTTCCCCGTTCGGGCCTTTACATCAGCGTGCTGATGCCGCTGGGGGTGGGGCTGTTCGGCGGCGTGCTGTCGGCGATCATGGGCGTGGGCGGCGGCTTCGTCATGGTGCCCATGATGATCTATGTGCTGGAGATGCCGACCACCGTGGTCGTCGGCACCTCGCTGTTCCAGATCCTGTTCGTCACCGCCAACGTCACCTTCCTGCAGGCGGTCAACACGCAAACCGTGGACGCGGTGCTGATGGTGACCCTGCTGGTGGGCGGCGTGGTCGGGGCCCAGATGGGTGCCCGCTTCGGCGCCCGCCTTCGCGCCGAACAACTGCGGCTGCTGCTGGCGCTGATCGTGCTGGCGGTATGCCTGCGCCTGGGGCTCGATCTGGTGCTGACCCCTGGCGATTCGTTCAGCCTGGATGCGGCACTGGGTGGTTAGACCGTGATGCCGCCCGCCGCCTTCCACCCCAGGATTCCACCTTCCAAACGATAGATGTCGCCGCCATAGCCCATGGCGCGCGCCTTGTCGGCCGCCGTGCCGCAACGCACGCCCGACCGGCAATGGAACACCAGGCGCTTTCCCTCGGGCACCGGCGGCAGCTGGGCCGGATCGAAGTTGGATAGCGGCAGGTTGCGTGCGCCGGGAATGGATTCGGCGGCGTTTTCGTTGGCCTCGCGCACGTCGATCAGCACGACTTCGCCCGCCTCGAGCCAGCGTTTGACGTCGGCGGCGGAAGCGATGGTGGTCTGGGCCGAAGCGCCCGCACCGGACCGGCGGTTGAACATGGACAGACTTGCTCCTTGGGAGTGTTAGATTGTTCTAATTTAACCTTACCCGTTCCCGTTTCAAGTGCCCCCTACCCCGAAATCGCGAATCGTTTGCACCTTCATTCCCGATTAAACGCCGCCCGCCAGTGTGGTGGTCCCCATTGGGGGCAATCCTAAATCGGAGGCGGGCATGCGTGCGGTGTGGTCGTCGTTCATCGCCCTGGCTACGGCCGGGGCGCTGGTCGGCTGCGGTGGCGGCGGGGGCGGAGGTGGTGGCGGGGACAGCGGCGGCGGAAGCGGTGGCGGCGCCACCAGCCGAAGCGGCCCGGTGGTGTCGAACGGCCGGCTGGGACCGGCCGATTTCGCCGCCGAGGCGGCGCGCAATTACGAACTGGCCCAGGTGGGCGCCTTGGGTGCCAACGTGGCTGGCAAGACCGGCGCCGGGGTCAAGGTCGGCATCGTCGACACCGGCATCGACCTGCAGCATCAGGATTTCACCGGCGCCATCGACCCCAACAGCACCGACATCGTTTCAGGCGTCAAAGCCAACGTGGACGATCAGGCCGGCCACGGCACGGCGGTGGCCGGCATCATCGGTGCCCGCGCCGACGGCTATGATGCGCGCGGCGTCGCCCCCGGCTCGACGCTGCTGGCGGTGCGGGCGGAAAGCGGCTGCGACGCCGGCTGCACCTTCACCCATGCCGACCTTGCCCGCGCCACCGACTACGCCGTCGCCAACGGCGCCAAGGTGTTGAACTTCAGCCTGGGCGGCAGCGGTATCGACCCGGTGTGGCAAACATCGCTAACCAATGCGCTGACGCCCGGCGTGTTGGCCGACGGCGTTACCGCCGACCCCGCCAAGGAACGGGTGATCGTCGCCGCCGCCGGCAACACCGGCGGCAACACCCCCATCGACCCGGCCAACTGGCTGGCGGGGTCCGGCGGCCAAGGGCGCGGCATCGCCGTGGGCGCGGTCGACGCCACCGGGGCGATCGCCTCGTTCTCGAACCGCGCCGGCACCGCCAAGGACCACTTTCTGGTGGCGTCGGGCGTCAACGTGGTCAGCAGCAAGAACAACGGCGGCACCGCCACCTTCAGCGGCACTTCGTTCGCCGCGCCGGCCGTCTCCGGGGCGGCGGCGGCGGTGTGGGGGGCGTCACCCTATCTGACCGGGCAGCAGGTGGTGGACATCCTGCTGAACTCGGCCACCGATCTGGGCGATGCCGGCGTGGACGAGGTCTATGGCCACGGCCTGCTGAACCTGAACGCGGCGCTGCAGCCGGTGGGCGGCACCAGCATTCCCACCGGCACCACGGTCGGCGCCGGCGGCGCCCCCACCGCCACCACCGCCCTGGCCCTGGGCGGCGCCTTCGGCGACGCGGTGCGGCGCGAATCGGCGTTGTCGCAGGCGATGGCGCTGGATGCCTATGGCCGCCCCTTCCGCGCCGACCTGTCGGGCAGCGTGCGCCGACAAACCCAGGCGGACCCGCTGGCCGGCTGGCTCGACGCGGGTGTCGGCGACGTCACAACCACCCGCCTGGGCGAGGGCACCGCCCTGACCCTGGCGCCCCCTGCCGAGCCCCAGCCCGACCACCTGCAAACCCATCCCGGCGGCGACCAGGATAGCGCGCGCTTTGCCCTGTCCACCCGGCTGGCCGGCAACAGCATCGGCATGTCGCGCGGTTTCGGGCTGGACCAGTTCACCGGCCTGGGCGCCGCCATGCCCGAATTGGCGGTGCCCGACATCAGCGGCAACGCGCTGGCGTCGCCCTATCTGGCGCTGTCGGGCAACGGCGCCGCCTTGTCGGCGGGGCGCGAGCTGAACGACGGCCTGCGCCTGACCTTCGGTTTCAGCGAGGATGGCGGCCGCTTTTCCGCCGGCACGCCGGGCGAAGGCACCCGCAAGGCCTCGCTGGCCGAGCTGTCGAAGCGGTTCGCGGATGGCAGCGTCGCCGGCGCCCAGGTGGGATCGCTGACCGAGGCCGGCGGGCCACTGGCCTCGGACGCCGATGGCGCTTTCGGCTTCGGCCGCGACGCCGACACCCTGTTCCTGGGCCTGTTCGGGGCCACCCCGGTCGGCGACGGCGTCACCCTGTTCGGCCGCGCCGGCATGGGCTGGACGAACGGCGCCGGCCTGGACTCGGCCTTGCTGCACGATGCCGGCACCATCACCAGCCAATCCCTTGCCGTCGGCGCCTCGGCCCGCGACGTCGGGGTGGACGGCGACACCCTGGCCTTCACCACCGCCAAGCCGCTGCGGGTGACCTCGGGCACGGCCACCCTGGCGGTTCCGGTGGGCCGCACCATGGACGGAACCGTCCTGACCCGCGACCAGCGCGTCGGCCTGTCGCCCAGCGGATCGGAAACCGATTTCGAGCTGTCGTGGACCGTGCCGGTGGGGGAACGCCAGCATCTGGTGCTGGGCGGTCTGGTGGCGCTTGAACCCGGCCACGATGCCTCGGCCCCGCCGGCCTTTGCCGGAGGCGCCAAGTATCGACTGCGCTGGTGACGGAAAGGCGAAGCTCTGGCATGCTCTTCCACCAAGAATGAATGGGAGGAGAGGCTTGATGGCACAGACCTTCGCCGATGCCACCGCGTGCTATCTGAGCTGGATGGCAGGCCGCTTCTCCCCCGACGAAAAGGGGCTTGCCCGCCGGCAGCAGGCTTTGGCCGCCGACGCTTTCACCTTCCTGCGCGGAACCTTTTATTGGTGGCTGGTGCGGTGGGACGAATTGCTGCCCCAGCCGGTGCGCCAGGCCCCCGCCATCCTGGCGGTGGGCGACCTGCATCTGGAAAACTTCGGCACCTGGCGCGACGCCGAGGGCCGGCTGGTGTGGGGCATCAACGATTTCGACGAAGCCCACGCTTTTCCCGTCACCATGGATCTGGTGCGGCTGGCCACCAGCATCCTGCTGGCGCTGGACGAAGGCTATCTGACCCAGGATCGCCGTGCCGCCTGTGCCACGTTGCTGGAGGGCTATAACGCCAATCTGGTCAAGCGCGCCGGCCGCCCGGTGATCCTTGAGGGCGACGCGGCATGGCTGCTGCCCGCCGCCAGCCTGCACTGGTCGGAGACCGCGCGCTATTGGCGCAAGGAATTTTCCGGCCTGCAGGCGGCGCAGGGAATGGACGATCTGCGGGAATTGCTGGCCGAGCGCATGCCTGAAGGCGTTCCCATCGACGAGTTCCTGGATCGCGGCACCGCCGGCAAGGGCTCGCTGGGCCGGCCGCGCGCCGTGGCCCTGGGCGAATGGCGCGGCGGTCCGGTGGCGCGCGAAGGCAAGCGCACCGTGCCCTCGGCGGGCGTGTGGCATGCGGGCGGCGACGTCGGCGGCGACGCCACTCTGGACTACCGCCTGATCCTGGCCGCCGCCTTCCGTTCGCCCGACCCGTGCCTGAGCGTGACCGACCAGTGGATTATCCGCCGTCTGTCGCCCGAGAGCCACAAGATCGCCATCGACCAGATCCGCGACCACGTGCAGGCCGAGGCGCTGATCCGCTGGATGGGGTGGGAGGTCGCCAACATCCATCGCGGCCAAGCCGGACGCCACGACATCGAGGATTGGCTGGCCGCCCTGCCCGCCGGCTGGCTGTACGATTCCGCCGAAACCATGGCCGCCGCCATGACCGCCGACTGGCGGGCGTACCGCTAGGCCGCCCCTTCCCGCCGGACTCTTTCGTCCAGGGGGGATTGGAAGGCAAAACCGGCTTTCCCAAACATTAGCATGAGTTTCACGAGCCCCCCGTTGCCTTCGGGGGTGCTCGGCCTGTTTCCGTGTCAGGGCGTTCGGCAGGGAGGCTGACGCATGCAGCGGACTTGTTCGACCATGGTCGCGGCGGCGATTGCCGTCGTTTGCCTGGTGTCCAAGGCTTGGGCCGACGAGCCCCTGCCCTGGGCCATCGGCTTCCAAAAGGGCGCCTCGCCCACCATGGAACGCATCACCACGCTGTCCACCCTGATCAACGGCGTCATCGTCGCCATCGTGGTGCTGGTCACCGTGCTGGTGGGGTGGTGCGTGTGGCGCTACAACGCCACGCGCAACCCCACCCCGGCCACCTGGTCGCACAACACCCCGCTGGAAATCGCCTGGACGGCCATTCCGGCGCTGATCCTGGTGTTGATCGCCATCCCGTCGTTCCGCCTGCTTTACTTCATGGACCGGGTGCAGGATGCCGACATGACCATCAAGGTCGTCGGCCACCAATGGTACTGGAGCTACGAATACCCCGACCAGGGGCTGAAATTCGACGCGCTGATGGTGCAGGACGGCGACCTGAAGCCCGGCCAGCGCCGGCTGCTGACCACCGACAACGAAGTGGTGCTGCCGGTGGGCGTGCCCATCCGCATCCAGTTGACCGCCGACGACGTCATCCATTCCTGGGCGGTGCCCGCGTTCGGCATCAAGACCGATGCGGTGCCGGGGCGGCTGAACGAAACCTGGGTCAAGATCACCCAGCCCGGCACCTATTACGGCCAGTGCTCGGAACTGTGCGGGGTCAACCACGGCTTCATGCCGATCATGGTGCGCGCGGTGCCGCCGGAACAGTTCCACGCCTGGGTCGATGAAAACCGCACCCGCTTCGCCATGGCTTCGGCCGAGAAATAGGAACCACGCACATGGCCCTTGCCGCCGCCCCTGCTCACCAGGCGCCCCATGGCTGGCGCCGGTGGCTGTATTCCACCAACCACAAGGACATCGGCTCGCTGTATCTGATCTTCTCGGTGATCACCGGGCTGATCGGCGGCGCCATGTCGGTGTTCCTGCGCCTGGAACTGCAGGACCCCGGCATCCAGTACCTGAACGGCGACTATCAGCTTTACAACGTCATCCTGACCGCCCACGGCGTGATCATGGTGTTCTTCGTGGTCATGCCCGCTCTGATCGGCGGCTTCGGCAACTGGTTCGTGCCGCTGATGATCGGCGCCCCCGACATGGCGTTTCCGCGCTTGAACAACATCAGTTTCTGGCTGCTGCCGCCGGCTTTCGGCCTGCTGCTGCTGTCGGCGCTGACCGGCATGGGCGCCGGCACCGGCTGGACGCTGTATCCGCCGCTGTCGGTCAGCGGTCATCCCGACGCCTCGGTGGATTTCGCCATCCTGGCGCTGCATCTGGCCGGCATCTCGTCCATCCTGGGCGCCATCAACTTCATCACCACCATCGTCAACATGCGGGCGCCGGGCATGACCCTGCACCGCATGCCGCTGTTCGTGTGGTCCATGCTGGTCACCGCCATCCTGCTGCTGCTGGCGGTGCCGGTGCTGGCCGGCGCACTGACCATGGTGCTGACCGACCGCAATTTCGGTACCGGCTTTTTCAACCCCGCCAATGGCGGCGACCCGGTGCTGTACCAGCATCTGTTCTGGTTCTTTGGTCATCCAGAGGTCTACATCATGATCCTGCCGGCCTTCGGCATCATCAGCCATGTGATCTCGACGTTCTCGAAAAAGCCGGTGTTCGGCTATATCGGCATGGCCTATGCCATGGTCGGCATCGCCACCATCGGCTTCGTGGTGTGGGCGCACCACATGTTCACCGTCGGCATGAACGTCAACACGCGGGCCTATTTCACCGCCGCCACCATGGTCATCGCCGTGCCCACCGGCATCAAGGTGTTCAGCTGGATCGCCACCATGTGGGGCGGTTCCATCGAGTTCAAGACACCCATGCTGTGGGCCACCGGCTTCGTCTTCCTGTTCACCATGGGCGGCGTGACCGGGGTGGTGCTGGCCAATTCGCCGGTGGACGTGGTGTTGCAAGACACCTATTACGTGGTCGCCCACTTTCATTATGTGCTGAGCCTGGGCGCCGTCTTCGCCATGTTCGCCGGCTTCTATTACTGGATCGGCAAGATGAGCGGTCGCCAGTATCCCGAGACGCTGGGCAAGGTGCATTTCTGGATTACCTTCATCGGCGTCAACCTGACCTTCTTCCCCCAGCATTTCCTGGGCGTCGCCGGCATGCCGCGCCGCATTCCCGATTATCCCGACGCCTTCCACGGCTGGAACATCGTCAGTTCCATCGGCGCCTATATCAGCTTCGGCGCGGCGCTGCTGTTCGTGTTCGTCTGCTTCCGCACCTTCGTGGCCGGCACCAAGGCCGCCGCCAATCCGTGGGGGCCCGGCGCCACCACCCTGGAATGGACGGTCAGCAGCCCGCCGCCGCTGCACAGTTTCGACACCCTGCCCCATTTCGGCCATCCGGCGGAATAACGCCATGGCGACGACCAACTCCCGCAACCGCCGTGTGGTGCTGTTCTCGCTGGCGGCGCTGGCCGCCATGGTCGGGCTGGTGGTCGCATCGGTGCCGCTGTACCGGCTGTTCTGCAAGGTCACCGGCTATGGCGGCGCCACCCGCGTATCGGCCGCCGCGCCGGGCGCCGTCGATCGGGTGGTGACGGTGCGGTTCGACGGGTCGGTGTCGAAGAACCTGCCGTGGCGCTTCCGCCCCGACCAGCGCGAGATGACGGTTCACCTGGGCGAGCAGGCGCTGGCAACCTTCAGCGCCACCAACACCGGCAACACGCCCATCGTCGGCACCGCCACCTTCAACGTCACTCCCGACAAGGCGGGCCGCTATTTCAACAAGATCGCCTGTTTCTGCTTTACCGAACAGCGCCTTGAACCCGGCGAGACGGTGGACATGCCGGTGACGTTCTTCGTCGATCCGGCGCTGGCCGACGATCCTTACGCCAACGAAGTCACCACCATCACCCTGTCCTACACCTTCTTTCGCAAACAGGCGGCGCAAAGCCGTCAAGCGGCAACCGTTTCGCGGGGACCGTCATGAGCAACGAGCACGCCCAAAGCCATCCCTATCATCTGGTCAATCCCAGCCCGTGGCCGTTGGTGGGCGCGGTGTCGGCCTTCGTCACCGCCTATGGCGCGGTCACTTATTTCCACGACCGCAGCGCGCCTTGGGGGCTGATCGCCGGCCTGGCGCTGGTTGTGCTGACCATGGCCGGCTGGTGGCGCGACGTGGTGCGCGAGGCCCAGGTGGAACACGTCCACACCGAGGTGGTGCGCCACGGCCTGCGCGTGGGCATGGGGCTGTTCATCGCCTCGGAAGTGATGTTTTTCGCCGCGTTCTTCTGGGCGTTCTTCAACGCCGCGCTGGGCGTCAACCCGTCGGTGATGCAATGGCCGCCGGCCGACATCCGGCCCATGCACACCTGGACCATTCCCTTCCTCAACACGCTGATCCTGCTGAGCTCGGGCTATTGCGTGCATCAATCCGAACACAACCTGAAAATCGACCGCCGCGACTGGATGAAATGGTGGCTGGCGGCGGCGGCGATCCTGGGCGCGCTGTTCCTGAGCCTGCAAATCTATGAATACGGCGAGGCCACCTTCGGCTTCACCCAAGGCGTCTATCCGTCGGTGTTCTACATGGCGACCGGGTTCCACGGCTTTCACGTCTTCGTCGGCGTATGCTTCCTGACCGTCTGCCTGGCCCGCGCCGTCCGCGGCGACTTCACCCCCAGCCAGCATGTCGGCTTTCAGGCCGCCGCCTGGTACTGGCATTTCGTCGACGTGGTGTGGCTGTTCCTGTTCATTTGGGTCTATTGGTGGGGCAACAGCTGACGCGGCGTCACCACGGCCGATGGCCGCCGGTGTTGTTGCGGATGCCTTCGGTCAAATGCAGGTCGCGTTCGGACACCAGGCAGGTGCGGCCGTCGCCCGACAGGCGGCCGCCCAGCGGTTTGGCCACGCTGTTGACCATGCAGGTCTGCGAACAGGCCGACCGGCAGATGACGATCTGGTTGTCGTATTTCTCCGACGCGCCCACGTCCACATAGCCGTGCATAGCCTTGACGTCGGCCTCGCTGTAAAGGCCGGCGACGGCGCGCGGATACTCGGCCAGCATGCGTTCGGCGCCGATGTCCGAACAGCCGCAATTGGCGATCAGCCCCATGAAACGCCCCATGCGGTTGGGCGCCGCCGGCTGATCCGCCGGCGGGATGGCGCAGGAGGTCAGGGCCAACGCCAGAACCACGGGTTTCCACCACGCCATGGCACCCTCCTATTCGGTGTCGTCCCATCCGGTGGTCAGGTTCAGCCGGCCCTCGGTCAGCGCACAGGTGGCGCCGTTGCCGGACGGGCGGCCACCCAGCGGCACCGTCACCGCGTTGACCGCGCATGTCTGCGAACAGATTTCGGCGCAGATGGTGACCTGATTGCTGAAATTTTCGCCGGCCCCCAGATCGACGAAGCCGCGCATGCGCTGAATATCGGCAGCGGAATAGCGATCGCCAAGGGCACGGGGATAGTCGGCAAGCAGGCGGTCGGCGGTGACGTCCGAACAGCCGCACCGCCCCACCAGCCCGATGAAGCGCCCCAGCCGCTCGGGCGAGGCCGGGCGGTCGCCCGTTGCGCAGGCGGCCACAAGCAGAAGCATCAGGGCGGCGGCAACCGGACGCAACGGCATCACCGATCCTCCGACGATCAGTAGGGGCAGCCCTCTTGCCCGCAATGGCCCAGCTTGGCCGAGCGATAGGTCGCACAGCGCGGGCATTTGACCAGATCCTGCACGCTCTCGCCGTTGTCCACCGGCTCGAAACGCGGGTTGCCGGGCACGGGCGGCCGAGCGGGGGTGCGCTGGCGCAGCTCGGCGACCCGCTGCAGGTACTTGAACCCGAACCAGATGATGGCGACGACCGCGACGGTCAGCAGGAATTTGGTGAACATGGGCGAAGTTTGAACCCGCGGGGCACCCCGGTCAATGGGCTACAACCCCCAGCGGCCCCAGGCCAGCCGCTCCTCGACCGCCGCCAGCAGATCGGGCGCTTGCTGGCGTGGCCCCAGCCAGCGCCATAGCGGCGAGCGCCGTTGCCCCACCAGCCGCAGCCGCACCTTGTCGCCGAAACGCGCCCGCATGGTCGAACGCAGGTTGCCCAGGCCGTCCACAAGCCCCAATTGCAACGCCTGCCGTCCGGTCCAGATGTCGCCGTTGAACAGCGTGGTTTCATCCAATGCCAGCTTTTCCCCGCGCCGCGCGCGCACCCAATCCTTGAACAGCGTGTGGATGTCGGCCTGCAGTGCTTCCAGCCGCGCCACATCCTCGGGGCGCTCGGGCAGGAAGGGGTCCAGCATGCGCTTGCGTTCGCCTTGGGTGTGGACGCGCCGTTCGATGCCCAGGCGGGCCAGCGCCTCGGTGAAGCCGAAGCCGGACGACACCACGCCGATGGACCCGATGATGGACGCGGGATCGGCGATGATTTCGTCCGCCGCCGCCGCCAGCCAATAGCCGCCCGAGGCCGCCACGTCCTCGACGAAGGCGATCACCGGCACCCGGCGTTCGTGGGCGTGGTCGCGGATGCGCTGGCCGATCAGCGAGCTTTGCACGGGCGACCCGCCCGGCGAGTTGACCACCAGCGCCACCGCCGCCAGCCGCTTGGGTGCGAACGCCGCCCGCAGGATGCCGGCCTGATTGGCAAGGTTGATGCCGCCGCGCATCACGCCGCCACCCGTCACGATCAAACCGGTCAGGCGCACCACCGTGACCAGGGGTGGCGGGTTGGTGACGCGCTCGAGCGCGCCGGAAATGAAATCGCCGATATCCATGGCACCACACATAGCGCGGCGGCACGGTTTGGCAAGCTGGCCGGAATGACAGCCGGACGGCGGGCCTTCTAGAACAGCGCCGCGCCCCGGCGCAGGATGTCGTCGGCCTTGGCGGTGTAAGCGCCGTCGTCGTGGTGCAGCAGCAGGCCCGGCAGCACCTCGAGCGGCGTCTTGGCATCCTTGCGGGCCGCCACCACCACGCGGGTCGCGGCCTTGCCCGCCTTGGGCCACAGGGGGAACACCCGCACCTCGCCCACCCGCAGCGGATGCAGCCCGGCCAGGATGTCGCCCAGCCGGTCGGCGCGGTGAACCACGAACAGCCGCCCCTTGGGCTTGAGGAACCGCACGCACTGTTTCAGCCACAGGCCCAGCTCCACCTCTTCCATATGGC